>JAKAWM010000192.1 GCA_021827285.1 Actinomycetes bacterium
GCCAACGTCGACTTGACGTCGATCCCCGCCCCGGCCAGCGCCTCGGCCAGCTCCAACTTGGCCCTGCCCACCTCGGCCATCTCGGCCAGGAAGTCGAAGACGGCCACACTGGAGCCAGACGGCCGGCTGGCCAGGGCCTTGGCTCGGGCCACGACCGCCTCGAAGTCCTCCACCAGCACGGCCTCGTACAGAGCTTCTTTAGAGGGGAAATGCCGGTAGATGGTACCCGCCCCTACCCCCGCCTGGCGGGCAACCTCGTCAATGGGTACCGCCAAGCCACGCTCGGCAAAGACCTTTCGAGCAGCCTCCAGGATGACCCCATGGTTGCGCCGGGCATCAACCCGCCGCTGGCGGGGGGCCGCAGGGCCCACCGCTTTGCCCGGAGGCATCACAGTGACGCGGCGGCCACACGGGCCGGGCGTAGCGTACCGCACTTAACCGGAACCACTGCTCCATATTCTACCCGGCGATAGCCGCCAGCATGGGAAGGCCAACCCAGGTCCGCGCTATGATCTTCCTACCGCCAGGAAGTGCTAAGGCACGGTCGCGCTTGGCGCTGGGAGGGGGCCACCCGGCCCCCGCTTACCGGCGTTCATGTGCCCCACCGTAGCCAGTTCGAACCGACCAGCGAAGCGAAGTTGCCGGAGGAGGCGCGCCGTGCCAGCCACCGTCGTGATAGGTACCCAGTGGGGTGACGAAGGTAAGGGAAAACTGACTGACCTGCTCTCCAGGGAAATGCAGGTGGTCGTGCGTTACCAAGGAGGTCACAACGCGGGCCACACCGTCGTGGTGGACGGAGAGACTTTTGCCCTGCAACTCCTGCCCAGCGGCGTGCTGTACCCCTTCATCACCCCCGTCATCGGCAACGGCGTGGTGGTCGAGCCCCGAGTCCTGCTCGACGAGATGGACGTGCTGAAGAGCAGGGGCGTCGACTGTTCCCGATTGGTCATTTCGGGCAGTGCCCACCTGGTCATGCCTTACCACCAAGAACTGGACGCGCTCACGGAGCGTCACCTGGGCAAGAACAAGCTGGGCACCACAAAGCGGGGGATCGGTCCCGCTTACGCGGATAAGGCGGCCCGCATCGGTCTGCGCGTCCAGGACCTCCTGGACGCCAAAATCTTCCGCCAGAAACTTGACGTCGTCCTCAAAGAAAAAAATGCCATCCTGGCCAAGGTTTACAACCGCCTCCCCCAGTCGGCCGACGAGATCGCCAAGCACTATTTGGACGACTTCGCACCCCGGCTAGCCCCCCACATCGGCGACGCCGTGGGCTTGGTGCAAGACACCCTGGCCGCGGGAGGCGGCGTGCTCCTGGAGGGAGCGCAAGCCACTTTCCTCGACCTTGACCATGGCACGTACCCCTTTGTCACCTCGTCCAACACAGTGGCTGGGGGGGCGTGCACAGGAGCGGGCGTCGGGCCGCGCCAGGTCGACCGCGTGATCGGGATCGCCAAAGCCTACGTGACCCGAGTGGGGGCCGGCCCGTTCCCGACCGAGGTGTCGGGCGAGCTGGCCGGCGCCCTGGTCGAACGGGGCCACGAGTACGGTACCAACACCGGGCGGCGGCGCCGGACCGGCTGGTTCGACTCGGTAATGATGCGCCACGCCGTCCGCTTGAGCTCGGTCTCCGAACTGGCGGTTACCAAACTCGACGTTCTCGACACCTTCGAAACGATAAAAGTATGCGTAGCCTACGACACCGGTGGCCAACGCCACGAAAACCTCCCCTGGCACCAGTCGATCCTTCACGAAGTCCAGCCGGTTTTTGAGGAACTGCCCGGTTGGATGGCGGACACGTCCGGGGTGACCCGCCCTGAGCAGCTCCCTCAAGCCGCTCTCAACTACCTCCACTTCATAGCCGACCAGGCGGGGGCGCCCGTCACCCACGTCGGCGTCGGCCCCGGCCGCGACCAGATCGTCCGTCTGCAGCCGTGAAGGTTTGCGTTGTAGGTAGCGGCGGCCGAGAGCATGCCTTGGCCTCCGCCCTTTCCCGCACCGCTCAGGTAGTGCTCGCCCCAGGTAACCCGGCCATGAGCGGTTTCGAGCGCACCAGCGTGCCTCCGGAACAGGTGGAAGCCGACCTTTGGGTCATAGGGCCCGAAGCACCCCTGGTCAGCGGGCTGGCCGATCGTATCCGCGCCCGGGGAGGGTGCGTGTTCGGTCCGGGTGAAGGCGGGGCGCGCCTGGAGGGCTCGAAAGTGTGGATGAAAGAGCTGCTCGTTGCGGCCCGAGTCCCAACGGCACAATTTCGAGCCTTCGACGACCCTGAGCCGGCGCTGCACTATTTGGGGACGCTCCCCGGGCCCTGGGTCGTCAAAACCGATGGCCTAGCTGCGGGCAAAGGGGTGCTCGTCACTGAAGACCGCGGTGAAGCTGCTCGTGACATAAGGGAGAAACTGTCCGGGAGGGCATTCGGAGCAGCAGGACGGCGTATCGTCGTCGAAGAAGGTCTTACCGGTCAAGAGCTTTCGGTGATGGCTCTATGTGATGGCCAGCGAGCCTACCCGCTTGCCGCGGCGCAAGACCACAAAAGGCTCGGCGACGGCGGGACGGGACCGAACACTGGGGGTATGGGGGCATTTTCGCCCGTCCCAGGGGCAGGAGACGACCTCATTGGAGATGTCATGGAGCGTGCCGTCCTCCCGACGCTGCACGCCCTGCGCAAGCGAGGCATCGACTTTCGCGGCACCCTCTACGCCGGCCTCATGCTCACCGACGATGGCCCCAAGGTCCTCGAGTTCAACGTCCGCTTCGGCGACCCCGAGGCACAGGTGGTGCTCCCCCGCTGGGAGGGCGATGTCGCCGCGGCACTACGGGCGGCGGCACAAGGGCAGCTGTCCGACCGGGATGCTCCCAGTTTTTCTGATCGGGCTGCAGTATGCGTGGTGCTTGCCGCTCCCGGGTACCCCGAACAGCCGGTAACGGGCGGCTTCATCGATGGCTTGGAGCAAGCCCGGGCCATAAAGGGCGTGGACCTGTACGCAGCTGGGGTGGGCGAAGAGGAGGGGCGCTTGGTGACAGCCGGGGGACGCGTCCTGGGTGTAACTGGGCTGGGCAAGGACCTGGCCGAAGCCCGGCAGCTCGCCTACCGGGCTGCTGACCTAATATCCTGGCCCGGGTTGCTGAGGCGCAACGACATCGCGGAGGTAGCTGCGAGGTGAAGGTCGCCGTAATGATGGGGTCCGCCAACGACCGGCCCAAAATGGCCCCCGCCCTCGATCTGCTGAGCCAACTTGGCATCGAGGCCGACGAAGAAGTCCTCTCAGCGCACCGTACGCCCGATCTGGTGGCGGGGTTCGCCTCCCGCGCCCGGGAAGCGGGCTACGCGGCAATCATCTGCGGGGCCGGGATGGCCGCCCACCTAGCTGGCGCAGTGGCCGCCCGTACTACCCTGCCAGTGATCGGGGTGCCGCTGTCGGGGGGCGCCCTGAACGGCGTCGATGCGCTTTACGCCACGGTGCAAATGCCGACGGGCATCCCCGTTGCTACCGTAGCCGTCGATGGGGCGGCCAATGCCGCCCTGCTGGCGGCCGAGATCCTCGCCGTCCACGACTCAGAGATAGCTGGCCGGTTGGCCACGTACCGTTCGCGCTGGGTGGCGCCCAAATAGCGCCACGGGCGGGGACAGTGACACCCCCCCGGTCGTCTTGGACCGGCTCCGGCCCGCCGCATGCACGGGCGCCTCGGTGCGACCATCCTGAGATCAGGAAAGGCCGGCTCTCCGGCAGGCGCTCCGGGCCAATTGGGCTATCGAGCCCTCGGCCCTCGCCTCGCCCGCGCACCAGGACCTGGCGTCCAGGCCACAGTGGGTGATCGTCCCCCCACCAGTGCTGCTGGGCACGACCACGCTCACGCATACTCGTCCCGAGCCTCCACCACCCCGGGCGGCCAACTCCCAGGCACCTATGCCAGCACTCGCCAGGAGGACGCTCGCCCCGGCGATGGACAGTGCCCGCCGCTCCCGGCGGGTAAGCGGCTCGCCCCGCGGCGGGCGGTAGTTCGGCGGCATGCACAAAAAGCCTAGGCCGCGGGCCACGGCAGAATAGGGGCAGTATTCCTCTATGCCAGACCGCCTTTCGCTCGCCACGCTCGGTCGCCTCCCGCGGGCCGCCCGGCCGGTATTGGACCCCCGCGCCATTTCGGTCGGGATCGTCCACCTCGGATTGGGCGCGTTCTGCCGCGCTCACCAGGCTGTCTACACCGAGACGGCCGCCGAATTGACCGGAGAGCTCCACTGGGGGATCTGCGGCACCAGCCAGCGCAGCGCGCGTATGGCCTCGACGCTGGCAGAGCAGGATGGCCTGTACTCGGTGCTGGTGCCCGGTCCAGGCGCGTCCGGGAGCAACCGACCTGCGAGCGAACCGCCGGGGTGGGGCACCACCGCGACACCCGCGGGGGCAGGCTCCCTCAGGGTCATAGCCTCCTTACGCCAGGCGCTCTTTGCTCAAGCCGATCCTGCTGGCCTAACCGCTCGTATAGCGGGCCGCGCGGTCGAAATCGTCACCCTCACCGTCACGGAGAAGGGTTACCGGCACAACCTGGCCACCAGGCAACTGACCTCGGGCGACCCCGAGTTGGCGGCCGACGCGGCCGGGCGCCCACCCAGAACGGTTATTGGGCAGCTGGCTCGGGGCTTCGAGGCCCGCCGCCGCGCCCATGGAGAGCCCTTGACGGTCATCTCCTGCGACAACATCCCAGCCAACGGGCGCCTGCTGGAGGGTCTTGTCCAGCAGTTCCTGGCCTGGCCGGGCGGTGTGTTTGACCATGGGTTGGCGGATTGGGTGGCTGAGAGGGTTTGCTTCCCCTCCACCATGGTGGACCGGATCGTCCCCGCCTCCACGGAGCGATGGCTCGAGGATGTTGCCGAACGCTTGGGCCTGCGGGACGAGGGCGCTGTGGTGACGGAACCCTTTAGCCAATGGGTGATAGAGGACCGTTTTGCGGCCCGCCGGCCGGCATGGGAGCGTGCCGGTGCCCAGGTCGTGGTCGAAGTCGCTCCCTACGAAGCCCTGAAGCTCCGGGCGCTCAATGGCGCCCATTCGGCGCTCGCCCACCTCGGCCTCCTGGCCGGTTGCCAGTACATCGACGAGGCCATGTCGCTTCCAGGGTTCGAAGGCTTCGTTCGCTATTTGCTGGACAGCGAGGTTAGGCCCACTTTGGACTTGCCGGGAGAGGTTGACTTCAAGGCGTACGCGGAGGCCGTGCTGACCCGCTTCGCCAACCCAGCCCTGCCCTACACCTGCCTGCAGGTGACGAGCGACGGGTCACAAAAGCTGCCCCAGAGGGTCCTGGGGGTGGTGCGCGACCGGTTGAAAGCCGGCTATGTCCCCCATGCCGCCGTCTTGGTGGTGGCTGCCTGGCTGCGTGCCATATGGACCGGCCGGGATGATCGGGGACGGCCTTTCGACCTCGCCGACCCCCTGGCGGGGCCGCTCAGAGAGGCGCTCGCCGGCACCCAAGATCCAGCTCGGGTGGTCGAACATGCCCTCCAACTGCACCAGGTCTTCGGCCCCGACCTGGCTGGGGACGAGCGCTTCACTGCGGCCCTGACCGAGGCCCTGGTCGACCTGACCAGGCAGGGCGCTCAAAGGGTGGTGGGCGTGGGCGGTGCGTTCAGCCGTTAAGATCGAGGGGTGATGAGGCACCTTTACTCGGGCAAAGTCCGCGACATCTACGAGCTCGACGAAGACAGGCTCCTCTTCGTCACTTCTGACCGTATCTCGGCCTTCGATGTCGTGATGGCCGAGCCCATACCTGACAAGGGCCGGGTCCTCACCGGGTTGAGCGTGTTCTGGTCCCGGCAATTGGCCGATGTCGCCCCGTCCCACCTGCTGGGCACAGATCTACCCGTGGATGTGGACCTGGAGGCGGCAGGTTTGGAGCCGGCTTACGCAGAGGGCCGCTCCATGGTCGTCCGCAAGGCGCAAATGTTGCCTATCGAGTGCATAGTGCGGGGTTACCTGTCCGGTTCAGCGTGGGCAGAGTACTCGCGCTCGGGTACCATGCACGGCCAGCCCTTGCCAGCGGGGCTCCACCAGTCTGACCAGCTTCCTCAAGCCGTTTTCACCC
>JAKAWM010000193.1 GCA_021827285.1 Actinomycetes bacterium
GAGGCGACCTTATTGTCGAAAGCGTCGTCGACGAGGAGTTTGGCGGGTCCCATGGGGTGCTTGCCTCTCGCCTGCGGGGTTACAACGCCGAGGTCGCGATCAACTGTGAGCCGACTGGTATGGTTGTGGGGACTGCGCACCGAGGCGGGGGCGAGTGGCGGGTCACCGTCCGAGGTGACGATCGTGGGCTGGCGTTCGGGGAGGAACGAGAGAGCAGTGCCGTGGTGAAGCTGGCAGCGACCATAGAGGCTATTACGGAGTGGAACGAGGAGCGGAACCGTGGGCGTACCCCGGCCGCCGGGTTCGAGGAGTGCGCGGAGCTACCGGCTTACATAATGCAGGTGGGTGGTGGGGGCTGTTCTTACGGGGAAGTGACGGGTGCGCCCCCGGAGTGCAGCCTCTTGGTCTGGGCAGAAGAAGAGCCCGGGGTCAGTGAGGCCGAACACCGCTCGTCGTTCGTTGGGGGGGTCAACGAGCGGTTGAAGGGGCACCGCGCGTTCAGGGATGGTGTCCTGCCCGAGTACCGGCCGACCATCCGCTACCTCCCTGGGAGCCGGGCGCAGCTGCCCGACGGTTTCCTGGGGGCGCTCGCCGGTTCCTTCGGTTCGTGCGGCCTCGAGTTCCGCGCCGGGGGGGTTCCCCTGGCAGCAGACACGTACGTGTTCAACCTCTACGCCGGGACACCGGCGGTGACCCTCGGGCCAAGAGGGGGCAACGCCCACGCCGCAGACGAGTACGTCGAGCTCGGCGACGTCGCGGAGCTAGTGAAGGTGTTCGTGCTCACAGCCCTTGCCTGGTGCGCTTAGGTGGGCAGGAAGGAGGTTCGGTTGTTAATTTCATTTGAGGGACCGAGCGACCTGGAGGCGGGGCTTCGCGTCTTGGCGCGGGATCTCGGGATATCGATCGGCCAGGAAGGTACCAGGTTGCACTCGGTGACCTGGGACCGGCCCGAGCTCAGGGTGGAGCTGCGGGGCAATGAGGCGGTCATAAACCACCAGGGGAAGGCAGCGTTCTTCCGTGGGCTCAGCCTGCTAGCCGAGGCCGGCAGCGAAGCTGACTTCACGGTGAGCGAGCCGGTGGCCTTCCGGAGCATAGGGCCCATGGTCGACGTTTCCCAAGGCGACGCCGTGCCCACGGTGCCTTTCGTGAAGGGCCTCCTGCGCAAGATAGCGGCCATGGGGTTGAACCTGTTGATGCTCTACTGCGAAGACAGCTACGAGGTACCCGGCCTCCCGTTCTTCGGCTACATGCGGGGGCGCCTTTCGAGCGCTGACATGAAAGAGCTGGACGACTACGCAGACATGTTCGGTGTGGAGCTGGTGCCGTGCATACAGACCCTTGGGCACATGTACGACGTCTTGAAGTGGGACGCGTTCACGCCCGTCCGGGACGACCCCCACACTCTCTTGGTCGGGGCTAAGGAGACCTACGACCTGATCGAGCGCATGGTGGTTGCCGCGTCCGGACCCGTGCGGTCCCGGCGCATCCACATCGGGATGGACGAAGCCTGGAACCTCGGCCTTGGCAATTACTTGGCGAAGAACGGCTATAGGCCAAAGATCGAGCTCATGGCGGAGCACCTACCGAGGGTGCTAGAGATAGTCGCGCGCCACGGTTTAGAGCCGATGATGTGGAGTGACATGTTCTTCCGGGCCACATCTCCTACCAATTCCTACGACCGGCCAGGGTCGGACCTGACTGCGCAAGCTCGCTCGGTCGTCCCCCCCGACGTGGACCTTGTGTACTGGTCGTACCACAACTGGGACAAGGCGTTCTACCGGGAATGGCTGGAGCGCCATGTCGAGATGGCTGGGGGACGAGCACCCGTTTTCGCGGGGGGCATCTCCAACTGGCGTGGGTGGGCGCCCAACTATGGCATGAGCTTTGCGGCTACGCGCGCCGCGCTGGCGGCGTGCAAGGAGGTGGGCGTCGGAACTGTCTTGGCGACGCTGTGGGGCGACGACGGGACCGAGTGCGACTTGGAGGCGTGCCTGTTGGGCCTTCAGCTCTATGCGGAAGTCTGCTACGGGGACGGGACGGACGAGGAAAAGCTGGCCCGGCGCTTCAAGACCTGCTGCCAGGGCGAGATGGCCGACTTCTGGGCCTTGAAGGACATCGACGAGGCGCCAGGGGTCGAGAAAGACAACCCTGGTTCCTGCAACCCATCCGAGTACCTTTTGTGGCAGGACCCGATGAAGGGCCTCTTCGACGCGAACGTTAGCGGCGTGCCGGTCGCGGCCCATTACAAGAAAATTGCTGAGGAGCTCATGGGCGCCCAGGAGCGGAACCCTGGTTACCGCGAGGTGTTCGGGCTCTACAAAAAGCTCTGCGACACCTTAGCCTTGAAAGCAGAGCTCGGGCTCCGCCTGAGGGAGGCCTACGCACGGGGCGACCGGGTGGCACTGGCGGAGATCGCAGAGGCCCACCTACCCGCTACTTCCGATGCCCTTCGCCAGTTGCGGGAGGCGCACCTGCGCCGTTGGCATGAGCTTTACCGGCCCTTTGGCTGGGAAGTGATGGACGCCCGCTATGGGGCAGCCCTACTTGCGCTCGAGGCGGCACGATGGAGACTAGAAGAGCACCTCGAAGGCCGGGTTGACCGGCTCGAAGAGCTTGAGGAGCCTCGCCTTCCTTTCGACGGCAAAGAGGGCCAGCTCTCTTGCCAATATGTCGGCAGGATGCTGAGCGCCAGCCGGTTGTTCTGGGATTTCGGATAGGCCGTGCGCGGGCTAGCGGGCAAGGGAGTGGTCGTCACCGGGGCGGCCAGGGGGATCGGGTTCGAGGTGGCGAGGCGGTTCTTGGCCGAGGGGAGCCAGCTGTTCTTGTGCGATCGCGACGGCGAAAAGCTCGCCGAGGCAGCCGCCCAGTTGTCAAGTGACGGCGAGGTCGGTTCCGCCGTGTGCGACGTCGGCCAGGAGGACCAGGTGGAGTCGATGGCGGCTGCAGCAAAAGACTTCCTCGGGCGGGTTGACGTGCTCGTCAACAATGCTGGTGTTGCCGCTATCGCCCCGGTGCTCAGCGAGACGGCACCCGAGTGGGACGAGATCCTCCGGGTCAACCTGAGAGGTTGCTTCTTGGTCGCACGGGCCGTCGGGGCCAGCATGGCCCAGTCGGGTGGCGGCGCCATTGTCAACATGTCGTCTACCAACGGCCTCGTGGCCGAGGTGGGCTACGCGGCCTACAACGCCTCCAAGGCCGGGCTTCTCCTCTTTTCCCAGACCATGGCCGTAGAACTGGCACCTTTGGGGGTTCGGGTGAACTGTGTGTGCCCTGGCTACATAGTGACACCGATGTCCGAGCAACTGGACGACCCGGCCTTCGTGAGGGCCTACGTTAGGGAGAACATCCCGCTCGGCCGCACAGGGACGCCCGGTGACGTGGCGTCGGCCGTCGCGTTCTTGGCTTCGGAGGAGAGCGCGTTCATAACGGGCACCTCGCTCGTCGTCGACGGTGGCCAGTTGTCCCACTCGGGCGCGCACTGGTCCCCGGGCCGGGCGCCCGAGGTGGCGGGTTCATGAGCGCGTACGCCGGGCTCGAGGTCCGCGAGTACGTGGAGAGCGATGAGGAAGAATGCCTAACGTTGCGCAACGAGGTGTTCCCGCCCATAGCCCCGGAGGACTGGAGGCAGGACGACACCGCGGCAGTGGCCCGCGTAGGGGGACGGCTAGTGGGCGTCATCCCCTTCGTCGTGCGGGCGTTCCGGTTGCGCCCCGACCTCGTGGTCCGGGCCGCTTTCGCTAACTCGGTCGCGGTGGCAGCTGACTGCCGGGGCCAGGGCATAGGCGGCGCCATGATGCGCGAGGCATCGCAGTTCCTCCGGTCTCGTGCTGAGGCCATGATGGTCTACACCGGCGACGAGGTGGCCGGGAGGCCTTACCGCTTCTACCGGGGTACGGGTCACGCCGACCTCGCCTACCCGGCTAGAGCCGTTCTGACCGGGGGCCAGGGTAGGGCCGGCACGACGGAGCTCGAGGCCAAAGAGGTGGACGCGAGCCAGATCGGTCCCTTGGAAGCTGACCTGCTCGCTGCGTTCGAAGCGGCTTGGTCTGGCCACGGTGGGTTTGCCCACCACGAGGCTGGCTATTACCGGCGTGCCCTGGCGTCGCATATCTTCGTCGAACTACCCGTAGAGGAGATGCTGTTGTTGAAGGCGCTCTCTGGCGGGCGGTTGGAAGGGTACTGCCTAGTGGGGGTAAGGCCACAGGAGATCTCGGTGCTCGAATGGGCGTGGTCTTCGCCGGATGGCGAGGAGGCAGTCGTCTCGGCCCTTTGGCGCCTCTCCCAGGAGCGGGACACCGGTGCAGCCGTCTGGAGCTGCCGGTCGCCCTTCCGCCCCTTCGGGGGTGAAGGCTGGCGCTGGGAGCGCGAGCGCCGCGACGACGTCCTGGTGGGTAGGTGCATCCGGCCGGAACAGCTCTGGAGGCATATGGGCGGGGAGGGACCACCCAGTTTACGTCTTGAGATCTGGACACCAGAAGGGGAGCTCGCGCTGGGGGAGGAGGGAGCACCGTTGCTCAGGCTTGAGATGAAGCGGGCCCAGTTCGACCAACTGCTCCTGTGCCGCCGCAACCTCGAGGAGGACGTCAGGTTGCAGCGCGTCACCGTTGCAGAAGGGACGTGGGAGATGGTGCTGGAGGCGAGCAGCGTGCTGCGGGCGTCGCCTTGGGAGTGCCACCAACTTGACTACATCTGATGATGCCATCCCCGCAGACGGGGAAAGAAAAGTGTGCGTGCCCTGTCCGGGCGAAGGAGCTGAGCAGCTGACCCTCGGTGGCACTCGCGGGCCATGGTGGCATGAAGAGGTGCGGTGGCCATGACCGCCTGGTCGAGACGAACCTGGGGTTGCCGTGTCAGCGGTTGCCAGATCGAGGGTATGGAGGCTGTCATCCTGGAGAACACAGTGCTCAGAGCTGTGGTACTCGCGGGTAAGGGGGCAGAGATCATCGAGCTGACGTGCAAACCGAAGGACGTGGACGTGCTGTGGCGGGCACCCAACGGTGTCGTGAACCCTCGCCGGGCCATAACCAGCGTGTCAACGGGGGAAGGCTCGTTCATGGATTCCTACGGAGGAGGCTGGCAGGAGCTCTTCCCAACGCTCGGGCTCCCGGCCCGCTATTACGGGGCGGCCATGGGGGAGCACGGCGAAGTGGCCTTGCTCGACTGGGACGCTCGCGTCGAGCACGACGAGCCGGAGCGGGCCTCGGTCAGCTTCTCGGTGCGCTGCCTGCGCTCCCCTTTCCGGCTGGTACGTACTATGACCCTGGAAGGTGCCGACAGCCCGGTGCTCGGTATCTCCGAGCAGGCAACCAACGAGGGTGGCGAGCCTCTCCGGTTCATGTGGGGCCACCACCCCGTGCTTGGGCCACCGTTCTTGGAGCCGGGCTGCAAGGTGGACGTCCGCGCTGGGTCGGTTCAGGCTACTTCGGGGCCTAGAGGGTCTTTCTCAGCACGCGGCCCCACCACCCCTTGGCCGTGGTATGTCAACGCGTACGGTGAGAAAGTCGACCTCAGTGTCTTGGCCCGCCAGGGCCCGGGGCAGGTGGACGAGCTTTACCTCACGGACTTGGAGACAGGCGAGTACGAGGTGCGCAACGACCGGCTAGGCGTGTGTTTCGCTCTCCGCTGGGACCTTCGAGTGTTCCCGTACCTGTGGTGGTGGCGTGGCCTCGGGCCACAGCCCGGCTACCCCTGGTACAACCGGGCTTACATGCTCGGCCTCGAGCTATTTAGCAGTGTCCCGCCTGACTTCGCGGGAGCGGAGCGGGCCGGGACGACGCTCTTGCTTGGGCCGGGTGAGACCATGGCCTGCTCCCTCGAGGCGCACGTCTACTGCCTCTCTCCAGGAGGGGGCAGTGGCCGCGAAGGTCAAAGTGGTGAGGAGAAGGCAACGGTCAGACAACAATGACCAAGACAAGAGGAGCGGCGTGATGAGAGCTGTCGTCTACACTTCCCCGCTAACGCTCGAGGAAAGGGAGTGGCCCGACCCCGTGCCGCTCGAGGGCGAGGTCCTGGTGAGCGTCCGGGCTGTCGGGATA
>JAKAWM010000194.1 GCA_021827285.1 Actinomycetes bacterium
CTTGGGGGCCGTACGCGTTAAGGCTGGTGGCGGTCTGGCCGGTCACAACGGGCTGCGCAGCATCAAGGCTTGGTTGCGATCCGACGAGTTCGTGCGAGTGCGGATCGGCATCGGCAAGCCCCCGGGGGGGAAGGAGCGAGGCAAAGACCATGTCCTGTCCCCGCCCGGCCGCCGGGAGCGCCAGGAGCTCGACGGGGCTACCGAGCTGGCTGCTGACGCGGTAGAGATGGTGCTGGCCAGCGGGGTAGCGGCGGCTCAGAACGCCTTCAACTCGCGCCCGGCGCCGGAGGCACCCGTTTAATGGTCCGCCAGATGCTCAAAGGACCAGCCGTTCCTGCCGGCTCCGCTACCTGCCCGCTCAGCCACCTGCTGGTAGGCGTAGCCGAGGACGCCGACTTGACCGCTTTGGCCGAGGGTTACCAAGACAGCCTTGCCGTCCCCGAGGCGGCATGGGCCTTTACCATCGCCTCGATCGCACAGCTGAGCACCGGCCGGCCGTTGCTGGTTGCCGTCCCCAGCGCCCCCATCGCGGAGCAGCTGACCCATGAGGTTGGCACCTGGCTAGGCCCCGAGCAGGTAGCCACCTTCCCGGCGTGGGAAACGCTGCCCTTCGAACGGGTGAGCCCAGCGATAGAGACCATGGGCCAGCGCCTGGAGATCATGTGGAGCCTCCGCGCCGCCGGTTCAGCGGGCGCAGCGCCAACCATGCCTTCGGTCATTGTGGCTCCCATAAGAGCCCTGCTCCAGCGCCTGGGCCCCCACGTCGAAGACACCGAGCCGCTCCGGCTCGCCCGGGCAGACCAGGTGGACCAGGGCGAGCTCGTCAGCCAGCTCGTCCACATGGGCTACCGGCGGGAGTACCAGGTCGAGCACAGAGGGGAACTGGCCATACGAGGCTCTATCGTCGATGTCTTCCCATCCACGGGCCCGGCACCGGTACGCATCGACCTTTGGGGTGACGAGGTCGACCGCTTGGCGGAGTTTTCGGTGGCAGACCAGCGTTCGGTGGCCGACCTCGAAGAGGTCACCGTCTTTGCTTGCCGGGAGCTGCTCCCGACGCCCGAAGTGCGCGAACGTGCCCGGCTTTTGGCCGAAAGCGAGCCCTGGGGGGCGCAAGCCTGGGAGCACCTCGGGGAGGGCCTGTACTTCGACGGGATGGAGTCATGGCTTCCGTGGCTAACCGCCGAGGAGCACCTGCTGGTTGACCTCCTTCCCGGGGACGCCCGCGTGGTCCTGGTGGAGCCCAGCCGGCTGCTCCAGCGAGCCATGGACCTGGCGGACGAAGAAGCCGACCTGGCCAGCGTTCTGGCGCAGACCTGGGGAGCCAAGGGTGAGTCTTTTCCCCGGCTGCACCTGCCCTTCGAGCGCCTTCTGGCCAAGACGAGCGCATCGGTGAGCTCGCTTAGCTCGGTGGCCACCGGACCGGGCACGCCGTCGCTCGATGTCGCCACCTGGCCAGCCGTGGCGGGGGGGACGGAGCGGCTCCTCACCCAACTTGGCGACCTGGTGACCCAGCACTACCAGGTCGTGGTCTGCGCTGAAGGGCAAGGGAGCGCGGCTCGCCTGGCCAGTGCTCTCCGAGAAGCCGGTTTCCTGGCACCGCTGAACGATGTCCCGACACCCGGGGCGGGGCTCCAGGTGGTGGTGGCCCCCTTGGACCGTGGCTTCATTTACCGCTCGGCCCGCCTGGCGCTCCTGGCCGAGAGCGACCTGACTGGGCGCCGGCACCTCCACCGGGCCCCCAGCCGGAGAGCGCGCCCGACCGAGACCTTCTTCGACGACATGAAGACAGGGGACTACGTCGTACACTTCCAGCACGGCGTGGGCCGGTTTGGTGGCATGGTGAAACGCTCGATCGGCGATGTCGAACGCGATTACCTGCTCCTCGAGTACAGGAGCGGGGACAAGCTCTACGTCCCCTCCGACCAGGTCGATGCCCTGCGGCCGTACACGGGCGGCGAAACCCCGTCACTTTCCCGGCTCAACGGCAGCGAATGGCAAAAAACCAAGGCACGGGTGCGTAGAGCCGTACGGGAGATAGCCCAGGAGCTGGTGGTGCTTTACCACCAGCGCGCCAGTTCTCCTGGCTTTGGCTTCAGGCCGGACACGCCGTGGCAGATCGAAATGGAAGGGGCTTTCCCCTACACAGAGACCCCGGACCAGGCCAAGGCCATCACCGAGGTCAAAGCCGACATGGAGAACCCCGTACCCATGGACAGGTTGGTTTGCGGCGATGTCGGTTTCGGCAAGACCGAGGTGGCCATGAGGGCCGCCTTCAAGGCTGTCCAAGACGGCAAGCAAGTGGCGGTGCTGGTGCCCACCACGTTGCTCGCATCCCAGCACATGCAGACCTTCAGCGAACGTTTTGCCAACTACCCGGTGCGGGTAGAAATGCTGTCGCGCTTTTTGACCGCGGCAGAATCCCGAGCGGTGACAGACGGGTTGGGAGACGGTTCAGTAGATGTCGTCATTGGCACGCACAAGCTGCTGGCGGGGGAACTCAAGTTCAAGGATCTCGGCTTGCTCATCGTGGACGAGGAACAGCGTTTCGGCGTCAACCACAAGGAGGCCATAAAGAAGCTGCGCACGAATGTGGATGTCCTCACCCTCACCGCCTCACCCATACCTCGTACCTTGGAAATGACCCTCACCGGTATCCGGGACCTGACGCTCATAAATACGCCTCCCTCCGAGCGCCACCCGATACTCACCTACGTAGGCGAGTACGACGAGCGCGCCGTTTCCGAAGCACTCCGCCGGGAACTGTTGCGGGAAGGCCAAGTGTTTTTCGTCCATCACCGCGTCCGCGACATCCATCAGGTGGCGGCTCATCTGAAAGAGCTCGTACCCGAGGCGCGCGTGGCCGTGGCGCACGGACAGATGGACGAGGGGACCTTGGAGCGGGTGATGCTCGATTTCTGGGAAGGCCGCTACGACGTCTTGGTCTGCACCACGATCATCGAGTCCGGCATCGACATGCCCACCGTCAACACCCTGGTCGTCGATCGGGCCGACATGCTCGGCCTGGGCCAGCTGCACCAATTGCGGGGCAGGGTGGGCCGGGCCGGCCAGCGCGCCTACGCCTACCTGTTTTACCCGAAAGACCGCAAGCTGACCGAAGAGGCCTACGAGCGGTTGAGGACCATCGGCGAGCACACCGAGCTGGGCTCGGGTTTCAAGATCGCTATGAAGGATCTGGAGATCCGGGGTGCGGGTAACCTCTTGGGCTCTGACCAGTCCGGCCACATCGCCGCGGTTGGTTACGACCTCTACGTGCAGATGGTGAGCGAGGCCGTGGCCGAACTGAAGGGCGAGACCCCACATCCGCCGGCCGAGATCCGCCTCGACCTTCCCATGACCGCCAACCTCCCGCAGGACTACGTGCAACGGGAGGACCTTCGCCTGGAGGCTTACCGGCGGCTGGCCACCCTCACCACCCACGCCCAGGTCGACGACATCGAGGCGGAATGGGCCGACCGCTACGGACCGCTCCCAGAGCCGGCGGGGGCCCTTCTGCGGATCGGTCACTTGCGGGCGGAGTGCGCCCGGCTCGGCCTGCGGGAAGTGACAGTGGTCAAAGGCGGCGCGGGCGGGGGGGCGGCAGGTCAGCTCGTGGCCAGGCTTTCGCCCATCGCCTTGCGAACGAGCGAGAGGGTGCGCCTCGGGCGCATCTGGCCCCGTGCCGTCTACAAGGAAGACGCCCAGCAGATCGTAGGACCACTGCCCAAGGGGCCTGACCCGGCACAAGCCCTAGTGGGGTTGCTGGCGGAGCTGGTGCCCGAGCCCCTATCAGAAGCCCCTGCCCCAGGCGCGCCACCACCGGAGAGCGCCTTGGAGCAGCCCCGGGCCGACGCCCGCCGGCTCAAACACTAGGATCAGCGCTGTTGTGGGACAGCGTGACATGACACCGGCCTCTCGGCGCGCGTGGCGCGCGCCTGCGCCGCTCGGGCGGAGGGTGAGGGGCCGGGCCCCCCTTGTGGCCAGCCTGCTGGCCACGCTGCTCGTGGCCGCGGCGGGCCTTTCGGCCTGCAGCGCCTCCCCACCGGCCGCCTCGGTAAACGGCCAGGACATAACCCAGGGTCAGCTGTTCCAGGAGCTGGGGTGGTGGGCGTCCAGCCCCGCCTACGTCAAGGCTTACGATCAAGCCAGTTACGCGCAGTACCGATCCGCGCAGGCCCAGGGCCAGCAGGCCACCTGGTTCAAGGTCGAAGGTGCCGGGCCCTGGCCCGGCACGTACGGGACGTTCTGGGTGAGCCAGGTGCTGGGCAACATGGTGGTGGCACTGGCCATCCACCAGGACCTGGCCCGGCACCGGACCTCACCGACCAGCACGCAGGTAGCCGCCGCCTGGGCGGCCGCGGACGCCGCTCAACCCGTAATGTGGCAGGAGTTGCCGTCGCCGCTGCGGGTGCTGGTCGCCGAGCGTGACGCCGAGCACGCCTTGATAGAGCAGGTGCCTGGTGCCAGCCAGCTATCACAAGACCGGACGTTCTACCAAGCACACCAAGGGACCTTTTGGTCCGAGATCTGCGTGCGCTCGGTGGACATAACCGCAACTGGCGCGGCGGGCGCTAACCAAGCCGCGCACCTGGCCTCCCATCCCAACCAGATCACGGGCTGGGCCTCGAACTGCATGACCCCTGAGGAGCTGCTCGGCCGGTCTCCCGCTTTTCGTCGCGAGGTTGGCCAGCTGGACGGGCTCAAGGCGGGTTACGTGCGCACGAGCTATGGCTACCAGGTGGTCCAGCTCACCTCCCGAACCCAGATCCCCTTCGGGCCTGTGGTGGCTCAGACCATTTCCTTGGCCTCCCGCGACGAAGGCGTGATGACGTCCTCCGCCGACCTCCCCGCTTTCCAGGACCCGCCCGCGGTGGCCATCCTGAAAGCAGCCGACGTGGCAATCGACCCGAGCTTCGGCAGCTGGGTCGACCTGCCTTCGTCCTCATACCCGGGTTACCCGCCTATCGTGCTGCCCGTCGGCTTGCACCTGAACACCGGTCCTTGAGCGCCTCAGCTGCCAGCCTGGAGCCACGGCCGAGGATGCCGTGACGTGCCTGGGCCCCAAGCCGAAGGTCACGGTGATCGGGCTGGGGCCGGGCCGGCCAGGCCTCGTCACGGCCGAGACAAGGGCGGCCATCGAAGCCAACCCCGTTCGCTGGCTGCGGACGTCCCGGCACCCCTCCGCCGGCGAGGTGCCGGAGGCCCAGAGCTTCGACTACCTGTACGAGACCGCCTCCAGCCTCGATGAGGTCTATAGCGGGATCGTGAACGCGCTGGCCGAGTCGGCCACCAGCACTGGCAGCGTCCTCTACGGCGTACCGGGGTCGCCTCTCGTGGCCGAGCGCAGCGTCGATCTCCTCCGGGCGGATCCCCGGGTCGAAACGCTCGTCCTCCCCGCCGTCTCCTTCGTAGACCTGGCCTGGGAAGTACTGGGGGTGGACCCCCTGGCTGCCGGTGCTCACCTGGTGGACGGCCACCGCTTCGCCACCGAGGCGGCCGGGTCCGCCGGCCCGCTGCTGGTGGGCCAGTGCGACTCGCCCCAGGTACTGGCTGAGGTGAAGCTGGCCATCGGGAGGGCGCTCGACAGCTTCCCGGGCGCCCAGGTGGAGGTCACCGTGCTCCAGCACCTGGGCCTGCCCGAGCAAGCCGTGAGCACCATGTCTTGGGAAGAGCTGGACCGGGGCGTCCGTCCGGACCATTTGACCAGCGTCTGGGTGCCTCGCCTGGCTCAACCGCTGGCGGCCGAAGTCACCCTTCTCGATGAACTGGCCCGCACCTTGCGGGTGCGCTGCCCCTGGGACAGGGAGCAGACCCACCAGAGCCTGACCCGCTACCTCCTCGAAGAGTCTTACGAGGTGCTCGAAGCCATAGAGGAGCTGGGCCCAGAAGGCAATGGCTACGAGCACCTGGAAGAAGAGCTCGGGGACTTGCTCTTCCAGGTGGTCTTCCATGCGGTGCTGGCGGCCGAGCAGGGCCAGTTCAGCCTGGCCGAGGTGGCCCGGGGGG
>JAKAWM010000195.1 GCA_021827285.1 Actinomycetes bacterium
ATCAGGCTGTGGACAGGCACGTTAGCACCTGTCGCGTACATCATCGTGGCTGTGCCGGCATCAAAAATCTGAGCGATGTCCGGTGCCGCATGTGCCCGGAACGCGGCGATCGTAGCCGAGAGCACATCAGAGTAGCTGCCCTTGTAGGTCGCAACGACCCTGTAGGCGTGCTGAGAACTGTTGAACTCGTCTAGCAGGTGCTGCAGCGTCGAGCCAAGCTGACCGCTGAACGCCGTCCAGAAGCTGAGCGTGACGGGCGCCGAGGCTGCACTCTCGTTGCGAGCCTGAGCCGAGGCCTGGCCAGCGACGAAGCACGACGAGAGCAGCGCAGTACCTGCCATTAGAGTTGCAGTCGCCCGCGTCGCATGACGGCGGGCATCGTTGAATAGGCGTACTGGGCCTAGGTACATGTCCGTTCTCCTCCGAGAGCCGAGTGACCGGCTCCGATATCTGCCGGGATGGGTGTTTACGGCTACCGAAGGTTAACTGGCATGGCTGAACGCAAAGTGTCGTTTGGCGTACGGCCGCTGTAACAATAGGAGAACGGTGGTGAACGGCGACTGACGAACGCCCAGCTCGGCTAGCGCGTAGCCAGGCTCTTGATCGCGATGGCGCGTACCGCATCGAGTTTCCTTGCCACCACCGGGTTGTCAGCGCCGTAGGTGCTGCGGGGCGCCACTTACGGTAGGTACAGGCTGACTTGTGGAACCGCTGTGGAGCCCGAGAGGAGAATCGAACTCCTGACCTACGCATTACGAGTGCGTCGCTCTGCCGACTGAGCTACTCGGGCTTGGGTGCTCTGACCTGCCAATTACTTCTAACAGCCCCCCCAGCGTAGTGTGGCCAAAAGGGCCGCAGGGCAACTTAAGGGCAACAACAGCTCTGTAATTTGCCCCGACCAGAGAGGAGGCAACTGATGCGGGGCAGCCTCGAGCAGCTCGGTACCGACCGCCGGCGGTTGAGGGTGTTCGCGGGTCGGGAGGGCACTGGCAAGCCACGCTTGGTGCGGCGCAACGTGAGGGGCACCAAACGCCAAGCCACGAACGCGCTGGCCAAACTTGTTGCCGATGTCGAGCGCGGTCAGATTGCAGACGGCCACCCCGGCAGCGTAGCGGACCTGCTCGACCGCTGGCTCTCGGAGATCGCTCCCCTGCGCTCCGCCTACACGATGAGGGAGCACCGCCGCTCCGTGGCACGCGATATCAAGCCAGCGACCGGTGCGCTGAGGCTCGGCACCGACCGTGAGGGGCGTCCAGCGCCTGATAGCCGCCGCCGAGCAGCATGACCCCGTGATGGCGACCTCTCGCGGAGCGCCGACGGATCTCGGCCCTGCCGGCCCATACGTGACGCAGCGTGTTTACGCCCATGCCCTAGAGCAGCGCGATCGGCAAGCGGCCGAGCTCTTGGGCCGTGCCATCCTTGGTGGGCCTCGGCCCCGCCCCGCAGTCAGACCTTCCCAGTCATCGGGGTAGCCCCCCACGCTCACCGGGTCGAGGCGACGCCCGTTGCTCTGACCCTCTGGTGCGAGCTCTCGGGCACGCACTGCCGTCCGGGTGCACTCCGTGGTCCCGGTGGGAAGCCTAAGCATCAACACTCTGCGCGTTCTTCTGCCTTGGGACTATCACATGGCTCGAGCCGGGATTTTGTAGACCCAAACCCGGCAACCCATCCGACGCCAAGGGTGGGTTCGCACGCGCATAAAGGTGACAACGCCGGCCGTGGTACGAAAACCCCGAAACTCCCCTTCCCCGGGCAACAACCACTCTCAGTACTCGACGTTAAGCCTGCAGTGAGAGGAAAGCGCTTATGCCATCCCTGAAGGCACTCGTGCCGCCAAATGGGCCCTGACACTCCGCATGGCTACCAATACAAGTGCAAGTCCGTGGACCGCCGTTTAGACGAAAATCATGAAGCTTTTGGTCACAAGTCACCGGTTGTACCTTGGGCTTCAAGCCGAGCGTCCCAGTGCCTTACAAGAAGGGGGGAGGCCAAGTGGGCGCTCGGTCCGTAGAATTGCCGGCGGAACTTCAGGCGGAAAAGGGGCGGGGCCAGTTGACCCCTTCGAAGCGACGGGTGGGCACGCTTTCGAGGCAGCAGAAGTACTCTGGCGCCCTGGATTGTGCAAGGCTCGCAAATGCAATCGGCTACCCTTCGACGTCTCAGGTGGCGGTGGCCGAAAGTGGCGGGCCCCCTTTACCGCGGTCCGCCACATGGCGTGGCAACTTTGGGCCAAGGGCGGGTGCCGGGTGCCAGTTGCGCGCCCTCCCGGCCGGGAAAACGCTGAGCCAGGCCCACCGATCCGGCAGGCGGGCTCAAGTGGGCGAGCGTATAGTCCAAGCCGTGGCGAAAGCTACGGAGGCCACCCCCGCCTGGGCCTGGCGGACGATTATCGAGCCGTTCCGTATCCACGCGGTCGAGCCCCTCCGGATGACGACGCACCAGCAGCGCCGCTCCGCCCTGGCCGAGGCTGGTTACAACCTCTTTGCGGTCAGGGCTGAAGACGTCCTGATCGACCTGCTGACCGATTCGGGGACGGGGGCCATGAGCCGCGACCAATGGGCCGCTATCCAGCACGGCGACGAGTCCTATGCCGGGTCGCCCTCGTGGTACCTCTTCCGGGACGCGGTGAACGAGTTGTTCCCCTTTCGCCATGTCATCCCTACCCACCAGGGCCGTGCCGCCGAGAAGATCCTGTTCAGCGTCATCGGGGGACCTGGCAAGTTGGTGCCCAACAACACCCACTTCGACACCACCCGGGCGAACGTCGAGGCGACAGGAGCCCAGGCCGTGGACCTGGTGATCGCGCAAGGTCGGGACCCGAGGAGCCGCCACCCCTTCAAGGGCAACCTCGACACCGAGGCCCTCGAGGCACTGATCCAAAAGGTGGGAGCGGAAAACGTCCCCGTCGTCATGGTTACCGTCACCAACAACTCTGGCGGCGGCCAGCCCGTCAGCCTTGCCAACCTCCGCCAGGTAAGGAGGGTGTGCGACCGCTTCAGCATCCCGCTTTTCCTCGACGCATGCCGCTTCGCCGAGAACGCCTGGTTCATCCGGGAACGAGAAGAGGGCCAGGGTGGGCGCGACGTTGCCGATATCGTTCGCGAAATGGCTTCCTTGGCCGACGGGATGACCATGAGTGCCAAAAAGGACCCGCTCGCCAACATCGGCGGCTGGCTGGCGTGCAACGACGACTCTCTGGCCGAAGCGTGCCGGGGCGTGCTCATCCTGACCGAGGGCTTCCCTACCTACGGCGGGCTGGCGGGGCGGGACCTGGAGGCCATCGCCCAAGGGCTGCGGGAGGCCGTGTCCCACGATTACCTCCGCTACCGTGCCCGCTCCACGGCTTACCTCGGTGAGGCCCTCGAGCAGCGGGGCATCCCGGTGGTGGTGCCCATTGGGGGCCACGCTGTGTACCTCGACGCCAAGGAGCTTCTACCCCATATCCCGCCCTTGCGGTACCCAGGCCAGTCGCTGGCCGTAGCGCTGTACGAGATGGGCGGAGTCCGAGGCTGCGAGATCGGGTCAGTCATGTTCGGGCGCCGTGCGGACGGCACCGAGCAGCCTGCCGCCATGGAACTGGTGCGCCTGGCCATCCCTCGTCGAACGTACACCCAGAGCCACATCGACTACGTGATCGAGGTATGCGAGGCCGTAGCCGCCCGGGCAGCCCAGCTCAGGGGGATGAAGATAGTCTCGGAGCCCGCCCAACTGCGCCACTTCACCGCCCGCTTCGAGCCGCTCCCATAAAGCCCAAAGCAAAAGGGTGGCCGTGGTACTGCAGCCGCCTCCCGCCTACCCTTCGCGCCAACTACCCGGTTGCTGCCATTCGCTATGCTCCCAAGGTCACCCGTTGCCAGCCGTAACAAACCGGAGGTGCTAATGCGCACTGTAGGGATACCTAAGAAGAAGCTCGCCCTCACTGCGGCCCTCGGGTCGCTCACGGTGTTAGCCGTTATGGGACTACCCGCCAGCGCCAGCACGATCAAGGTGCCGGCCAAGTACCATGGCACCCTCCGCGTGGCCATGGACGCCACCTACCCTCCGGACGAGTTCATCCAGAAAGGCAATATCGTCGGCTTCGACGCCGACCTGGCCTACGCTCTGGGCAAGGTCATGGGAGTGAAGGTGCAACTGGTGGACGCGACTTTCGACACCATCATCCCCGGGATCGTCGACGGCAAGTTCGACCTCGGCAACTCGTCGTTCACTGACACCAAAGCCCGGGAAAAGCAGGTTGACTTTGTGGACTACTTCAGTGCCGGCGAAGGCTACTACGAGAAGGCCAGCAGCACCAAAACCTTCAACGGCCTCAAAGCCCTCTGCGGCCACTCGGTGGCCGTGGAGTCCGGGACCACGGAGCAGTCCGACGCGCAATCTCAAGCCAAGCACTGCCACGTCAATGTGGAGAGCTACGACAACCAAAACGAGGCCAACCTGGCGGTATCTGACGGCCACGCCGATCTTGGCTTTGCCGACTCCCAGGTGGCGGCGTACATCGTGCACCTCTCGCAAGGCCAGTTCAAGCTGACGGGCAAGCCGTTCTCCACCGCGCCGTATGGCTTCATCGTCGCCAAGAACAGCGGCCTGGCAGCGCCCCTCATGGCCGGGGTAAAGGCCATAATGGCCAACGGCCAGTACAGGAAGATCCTCGCTAAGTGGGGGGTAGAGCAGGGGTCGATCGCCAAACCGGTGATGAACGGCGCCACTAGCTAGTTAACCGGCCCCGCTCGGTCAGGCCTCCAGCGATGCCGGCTGGCTCCAGCCCCGCCCCCGAGGCCAACCTGCCCGTCGTGCCTGTCCGCCACCCAGGACGCTGGGTGGCGGCAGCTGTGGTGGTCGTCTTGACGGCCATGCTGGTGCATTCCCTCTTCTTCTCCCACGTCCCGCGGGGCGGCAAGTTGGCCGAGCGCTTCGAATGGCACGTCATCGACCACTACTTCCTGTCAACCGGGATCTTGAAAGGCCTGGCCGTCACCCTTGAGCTAACCGTCCTGGCCATGGCGGGAGGCATCATCATCGGCGCCGTCCTCGCCATCATGCGCCTCTCGCCCAACCCGATCGTCACCGGTAGCGCGTGGATTTATATCTGGTTCTTCCGCGGCACTCCTGTCCTGGTGCAATTGCTGTTCTGGTACAACGCTTCGTACATCTTCCCCAAGTTCTCCTTGGGCATACCCTTCGGGCCCTCCTTTGTTGATATAAACCTCAACTCTGTTTTTACTCCCTTCGTCGTGGCCAGTGTCGGGCTCGCCCTCAACGAGGGGGCCTACATGTCCGAGATCGTGCGCGCCGGCATAATCTCGGTAGACGAGGGTCAAACAGAAGCCGCCCAAGCGGTTGGCATGTCGAGGTTGATGGCACTCCGCCTCATCGTTTTGCCGCAGGCCATGCGGGTCATCATCCCGCCAACCGGCAACGAGACAATATCGATGCTGAAAACAACCTCTCTTGCCTCGATTGTCGTAGCCCCCGAGCTTCTTTTCCAAACTCAGCTCATTTACGCCGCCAACTACGAAACAGTCCCGTTGCTCATGGTGGCCAGCCTCCAGTACCTATGGGTCACCTCGGTGCTCATGATCGGCCAGTACTACCTCGAGCGGCATTACGCGCGCGGATCAGTCCGCCAGCTCCCACCCACGCCTCTCGAAAGGTTGCGCCGGGGGTTGCTTATCCGGCCGGACCAGGCCCGCTTCGGACGGGCACCTTTTATCGTGGGCAACGAGTTGTAAGCCAACATGGGCGAGGTCATGGTCAAAGCCGAAGGCGTGCGTAAGCACTTCGGCCGTCACGAAGTCCTGCGGGGCATAGACCTGGAGGTACGCACGGGCGAAGTGATGTGCATGATCGGCCCGTCCGGCTCGGGCAAATCCACCTTCCTGCGCTGCATCAACCACCTAGAGAAGGTAGACGGGGGCCGGCTCACCGTGGGCGGGCACCTGGTCGGTTACCGCCAGCAGGGCGGGCGGTTGTACGAGCTGCGGGACCGGGAGGTG
>JAKAWM010000196.1 GCA_021827285.1 Actinomycetes bacterium
CTACATCAATGGCAAGCTCCTCAGCCAGCCCTACCTACCCAAGGGATGGGAAAACCCGAGCTCACCCTACTGCACGACCTGGCCACCAAACTCACCCCTCCCCAATCCTTACCACGTCCCCGCCGGGTCTTACCTGATGATGGGGGACAACCGGCAGGACTCCTATGACTCCCGCTACTGGGGTGCGCTACCGGCCAGTTACATCGTGGGTCGGGCCTTCGTGCGGATATGGCCCCTCGACCGTCTGGGTGGGCTGTAGCAGCCTGCTCCCTCACCCCCGCGCTGGGCGGCTCTTGGCCGTGTGGAGGGGGTCGCCTTCGCCGCCTCAAGCTTGCGGCCTTTGGTCCTGCTGCCACCTGGGGTTGGTGGGGCCCGGGTGGTTGGGTAGGGTCTGCCTGACCCGGGACTAAAGTCCCGCCAACTTGGGATGGTATCCCCCAAGCGGGCGACCCGTTGCGCTAAGAAGACTGGAGACCATGTTCGTTGAACGGCCTAGCACCTCGGTAGGGGCTCAAGGGGATGCGCGGCGAGCCGATATCTCCAGTAAGAGTTTGAGAGCCCAAGGTCAAGACCTGGGGGTCAAGAGATGAACAGGAACCCGGGGCCCTGGGCCAGGGGGAGACAGGTAAGGAGTGGCCACGTGGCTACCGTGAGGGCGAGCTGCCCAACTTGTGGGGATGTCGAGCTGACCACTCGTGAGGTCCAGGTGCAAGTGTGCACGGATACCGACCTGGGCACCTACTCCTTTGTCTGCCCTAGCTGCAGGCTCATCGTCAACAAGCCCGCTGAGCGCCGGGTGGTGGATCTGCTGGTAGCAGCAGGAGTGAGGCAGGTCAACTGGGACATGCCCGCGGAGCTGTCTGAGCCGCACCCAGGACCAGCCATAACCTATGACGACCTGCTAGCTTTCCATTTCGAGCTGGAGTCAGACAGCTGGCTGGACCATGTCATCGCCGGTGGCGGTACCCTGGGGTCTCGGTGAGGACGGCTCTGACACCAGTCCCCGTGCGGGCCCGATGAGCTGGCTCTGGGCTGCGCCCCTGGGTGTTGGCGCGATGAGTGGCGCCGTGCTCGTGGCCCTTGCGGCAGCCGCTCGTGCCGAGGCGTCCAGGTTGCGGGTGGCCACGGTCGAGTTGAAGGACCTGCGCTCCGAGGTGGCCCGTCGCGGACAAGCAGCCTCCGAGTTACCTCGAAGTGACTAGTGCCCAAATCGAGCAACACGCAGTGTAGCGGCGAGCGAACCTAAGCCCCGAGGGCGGCGCCTGAACGAGGTATTGCTCAGGTCTCCAATCGAGTGCGCCGTCAACAATATGGCTGGCTTTTGAAACAACCTGGCTGGTCACGTCCGTGGAGCCTGGGCCGTCCGGTCCTTCAACTACATCACACAACGGCGGATTAAGGCTTGACCTCATCGTGAACTTCGCCGCGACCTGGCCGCGCTCGCTGGGGTCTTCTCAGCCGATCGCAGACAAACCGCCAATTATCTGGGCGCGCCCACGGCCGGGCACACGCTCACAGCGGTCAGTCGAGGTTGACCCTCTACTCGGGTGACAGCCAGTCGTCCACCAGGAACGGACCGGCCAGTGATAGCCGTGCCCGGCGAGAGCCTGGAAGGAAAAGCTTTGCTTGACTCTGGCCAGGGGTGGTGTTAGCGTTCCCACCATGGGCTAGTGGAACAGCACTGCCAAGGTTATATACAGGATTTCACTTTCGGGCCAAGGTGTGACTGTGAGCGCTCACGGTCGAGGGATTGTTATGAGCGCGCCCATACTGTCAAAACCTTTGCCTCCGGCAAACGTGGGTTAGGAACGATCGGAGCGATTGTGGTGGAGCAAACGGTGCAGGTGGCGGTCAGCCCGGCCAGGTCGCTAGGGGCGTTGGACCGCAACGTGTTCGGGGGCTTCGTGGAACACCTGGGCCGCTGCATCGACGGAGGCCTGTTCGAGCTCGGCTCGCCGTTGAGCGACGAGCGGGGGTTCCGCCGGGACGTCCTTGACCTCTTGCGCCAGATGGGTATTTCGGTGCTGCGCTGGCCGGGTGGCAACTTCGCCTCGACCTACCGCTGGGTGGACGGCATCGGGCCTGCGAACGTGAGGCCCATCCGGCCCAACTTGGCGTGGGGCGGCGCCGAGCCCAACACGTTTGGCACCGACGAGTTCCTGAGTTATTGCGCCGAACTGGGGGCAGCGCCCTATATCTGCTTGAACATGGGCACCGGGACCCTACGGGAGGCCCTGGAGTGGGTCGAGTACTGCAACTCGATGTCGCGCAGCTACTGGGCGGGCCAGCGCCAGCGCAACGGGCACGACGAGCCCTACGGGGTGACCTACTGGGGCCTGGGTAATGAGATGTACGGGGACTGGCAGGTCGGCCAGTTGAGCGCAGCGGAGTACGTAGCTACTGCCGTGAGCTGGGCAAGAGCCCTCCGTCGGGCCGGCCCGGGGGTGAAGCTCATCAGTTGCGGCTTGAATGGGTGGAGCGATTGGGACCGCCAGGTCATCGACGGGCTGGCCGGCTTGGTGGACCTCCACTCGCTGCACCTGTACACCGGTGCCGACGACTACTGGACGAACGTGCTCACCCCCCACCAAGCGGAAAGGGCCATAACCTGCACGTCCGCTTTGCTCGCTCGGGCGGCGTACGAGCAGCATCTGGATCGGGTGCCTGGCATAGCCTACGACGAGTGGAACGTCTGGTACCGGACTGACGATGGCTTCTTGGAGGAGCGCTACAGCTTCGCCGACGCCTTGGCAGTTGCAACCTACCTTAACATCTTTGTGCGTAATTGCAGCATGGTGAGGATGGCCAACCTGGCACAGTTGGTCAACGCCATAGCACCCGTCGTCACTACGCCCCAAGGTGCCTACCCTCAACCAACCTATTACCCCTTCCTGCTCCATGCGGGCTCCGCCCTGGACGAAGCGGTCGACGCGGCCGTGAAAGGGCCGGTAGTAGCTGCACCCTCCGAAGCGCTCGGGCGGTGGCAGCACCGTTTGAACTACCTCGGGCCCTTTTCGCTGGTCGACGCAGCGGCCACCACCGACACCGAGCGGAGCAGGATCTCTGTGACTCTGGTGAACCGCCAGGTGGAGGGCGTCACCGATGTGGTCGTGCGGCTCCGCGACTTCGCATTCGTTGGCAACCCGAGCGTAAAGACCCTTACGGGCGAGACCGGCTCGGGAGCGCGGGTGCTCCCCGATATCGAGGCGGTGACGCTCGAAGAGGGCACAGGGCTCTCCAAAGGCGCCGACGGCTTCATAACCCTCCCTCCCAAGTCATTCGCCGTTATAGAAGCACGCATCACGCGCGAATGACGTTGTCAACCAAACCAGCCCAGCCGACATACAAGGAGGCTGGTACAAGGAACCAACACAAACCCCCGCAGCACGTTGTAACCAACATGCTAAATATCGATAGGAGTTACTTGGTATGAGACAAATCGGCTCCCGCACGGTCCGCCGTGATCGTGCCTTCCTTCGGAAAGTAATAAGTGGTGTCTCGGCCACCGCCCTTTCCGCGTCACTCGTGGTGGTACTGGCACCCGGCCTGAGCACCAGCGCCTCAGCCGCCACGGGGGGAGGCTGGAGAACGAACACCACGTCGTACTGCAAGTCAGGGGCCACCCCCATCACGTTCTGGGGGTGGGTCCCCGGCATCTACAGAACCGTCGACCTCTTCAATGAGACCCACCCGAGCATTTGCGTGGATTACGTGACCAAGGTAGGCGGTTCAGGAGAGTATATCCCGCTGCTCAACGCGCTGAAGGCCCACTCCGGGGCACCTGACGTGGCTGAGATCGAGTTCGACGTGCTACCCGAGTTCGAGACGCTGCACTACACGGTGGACCTGGCGCAGTACGGGGCGAACAAGTACAAGAACGATTTTGTGAAGTGGGCCTGGGACGAGGTTAGCGAAGCCGGCCATGTCTGGGCCATGCCCATGGACGGCGGTGCCATGGGGTTGTTGTACAACTCTGTCGCGCTAAAGCAGTACGGGATCACGTCGCCGCCGACGACCTGGGCCGAGTACGCGGCCGACGCGGTAAAGGTCCACAAGGCCAATCCGAAGGTATATTTCGGAGACTTTGCCGCAGGTGACGGCCAGTGGGTCCTCGCCCTAATGCAGCAAGCGGGTGCCTGGCCCTTCGTCTGGAACGGGGGCGCCGGCGTGACTATCAACTTCACCGGGCCGAAGCAGATGGCATTTGCCAACTTCTGGCAGAACCTGGTCAATGAAGGTGCTATCGATCATGCCAACGACCCGTTCACGAGCAGCAGCCCCTTCTTTGAGGGACTGAACACTGGCCTGTACCTGACCTGGCCCACATCGGCCTGGGGCCCCTCGTACTTCGCCAGCTACGTGACCAGCAAATCGGCCGGTCAATGGGTCCAGGGCCCTCTGCCGGGGAGCGCGACCTCTTCGGGCAACTGGGGTGGCTCGACCTACCCTGTCTTCAGCGAGAGCGCCCATCCGGCGCAGGCGGCCACCTTCGCCGAGTGGCTCACCGCCAGTCAAGCGTCCTGGAACATTTCGGTCACGGCACCGTCGCTGCTTTTCCCGACTTTCAAGCAAGCGCTCAGCACGCCAAGCTTGTTGAAGATGACCATCCCCATGCTCAAGGGAGGGAGCTCGCTTTTCGCGGCTCCCGCCAAGACGGCGCCCTTGATCCCTACCATCAGCTGGCCACCGTTCATGACCTACTACCTCAACAGCACGACGGCTTGGGCCGCGAAGTTCTTCGCCGGCAAGGAAACGATCCCTCAGTACTTCCGATTCCTGCAGAACACGATGGTGAAGTACGCTAAGAGCCAGGGCTTCGTCGTCCACACCTAGCCGCAACTGGGCTGCACCCCGAGCGGAGCCGTGACGGCCCCGCTCGGGGTGCCCCGACAGATCTGCCCAAGCAGGGGCTGTCGCAATGTGCATTCAGACATGCCAACGAGGAAGGTCAAGTGGCCGAGGGTAGCGAGGTGGCCAGAGCCATGAACCGTTTTTCCCAGCATGGAAGGGCAGCATGACAGAGCTTGCCGTCGGGGGCACCGCACGGCGGGGAGAGCCGCCGTTGCCGGCGCGGCCGACCTCAGTGGTCCCTGCGCAGTTCGCCCCGCCCGTTGCTCGGCGCAGCTTCGGAGCACGTCGCGACAGGCGCGGCTTTTGGTTCGTCCTTCCGTTCTTTGTCCTGTTCTTTATGTTCCTGGTGGTGCCTCTCGGTTATTCCGTATACACCAGCTTCTTCACCACTCGGATGATCGGGGGCACAGTTTTCACCGGGTTCTCGAATTATGCCCAGGCGCTGGGGGACGGAGCGTTCTGGACCGGGATGGGGCGGACAGTCTTGTTCGGAGCCATCCAGGTGCCCATAATGGTCGTGATCGCGACCTTCTTCGCGACCATGTTCGACTTGGGGGTGGCGAGGTTCGGGGGCGCGTTCCGGGCCGTCTTCTTCCTCCCGTTCGCCGTCCCGGGTGTGGTGGCCACGGCCATGTGGGGTTCGATGCTCCAGACGAGGGTTGGCGTGTTCGTCCACATTGTCGAGGACCTTGGGTTGCCGGACCCCAACTTTTTCGGGCCCGGCCACTTGCTAGGGGTAATCGTGGTTATTGCCATCTGGGAGTGGACAGGCTTCACCATGATCTTGTTGTACACGGCCCTCAAGTCTGTTCCTCGCGATGTCGTTGAGTCGGCCATCGTGGACGGAGCCAAATTCGGTCGTATAGTGACGCGCATAAAGCTACCGATAATCCGGCCGGCGCTTGTCCTTGTCGTGATCATCAACATGATCGGGGCACTGCAGCTCTTTACTGAGCCCTATCTGTTGTCGCCCATGGCGCCGAACATATCGGCCAATTACACGCCAACCGTGTATATGTATAACACGGCCTTCTCGGCGCAGTTCTATGACCTGGCTGCCGCTATTGCAGTGGTGTTAGCGTTTATA
>JAKAWM010000197.1 GCA_021827285.1 Actinomycetes bacterium
CCCCCAAGCTTCTCAGGTCGGCCCGCGCCGTGCCATAGCAGGTAAGCAGGGCAGTACCGTTCGGGGTCAGCAAGAACTCGTGCAGGTCGCCCAGGTACCCGTTGCCGGCGCTGACCCTAGCCACCTGGGCGTAGGACTGGTCTGCGATCACGTAATGGCCCTGGCCGTGGGCATAGGCAACGGCGCCTTCCCACCAGGTCAGCACCGGCCGGCCCCGGTAGGTTTGCACCCGGACGTTCATGGCCCGCTTCGAGAACGTAGCCCCAGTGGACACTGGCTGGAACCAAACGAGCTCACCCTGGCCGTCCAGGATCATGGGCCCTGCTGGCCCGGCCCCCCGTGGGTGTCCATAATAACGAGCCCCCCAGCCTGGCCCGGCCGGTCCACACCCAAGAACACGGCGGCCGGGGACAGGTCGGGACGGGAGCGGTACTGCTGGACCTCCCCAGCCACAGACAGCGATGCCTTTGACGGCAGCACACCCGGCCCAGCCGCGCTGGCGACCTGGCCGCTAGCGGTGCCAGACGAAGTGGCCGCGAAGGAGCCCAGGGCCACGCCGGCGCCCAGGCGCAAGATCTCTCGGCGGGACAACCACCCCGGCGCGGCGCTCAACTTGGGATCTCCGCGACGCCTGAGCGGCCCAGCACCCTACCCTTGCTATCCAGCGCCACGGCCGCGAAGTACGGCCCCGTCGAGTTCACGGCGATAGCGGTCTCGAAGCCTGTCCATTCCTGCGAGCCCACCGGGCCAAGTGAGTGCTTAGCTTTGCCAGCCAGGACCGTCCAGCTGTCGATCTCGGTGGCCCCGTTCCAACTGGCGTACAGCACAGTCCCGCCCCCAGGATCCTCGCGCACGGCAACCCTCGGAGGCTCCGCCGGGTGCCCGACCCACTCGCCGGCAAACGCTCGGTACGACCGGTAGCCGATCGGGAGCTGCCCATCCAGCAACAAGGCCCCATCTGGGGCGAACTCCGAGAAATATGGCTGCGTACCCCAGCCCACAATGACACGACCGTCGGCCAGTAGCTGCGTGCTCCCCTGGTTGGCAGCAAGGAAACCGGCGGGATGGGAGTAGGCCTGGGTGAGCCCGACATGCATGGCCTTGGTGTCAACTGAAAGCAGCAGCCCCCGGGACTGCCTTTCCTCTGGCGGGAAAGCCCCGTCGTCGAACACCGTAAGCCTGGCTGGGCCGTGCATCCGGGCATCGTGCTGCCAATAGAAATTAGTCCCTGGGCCCATCTTGAAATCGGACCGCTTGCCGTTCATACGCCAAAGTACCTTCCCAGTCGATCGGTCAACCTTATAGATTGCCCAGGTGTTCTTGGCGGAAATAATAATGTTGCCATCTGGTGCCTCGGACACGGAATTAATATGAAAGTAGTCATAACTAGGGCCCTGGCCTGAGGGCGCCTTTTCGTAGCTCTCCTCCAAACCCACATGGGCCAGGCTGCCCCAATCCCATAGGAGCTTGCCCGTTGCGAGATCAATTTCCTGGGCGTGGCCGGCTAGAACCTTACCATGGCGGGCACCACCCAGGCCGGAAAGGTCGGCCGTGGTCTCTTCGTAGGCGGTGATGAGCGCGGTCCCGGCCGAGGTGAGGTTGAGCTCATGCAAGTCGGCTCGGAGCCCGTCGCCCGCCTCGACCCGGCGCAGCAGGCGGTAGGAGCTGCCCGCCATCTCGCCGGCGCCCAGACCGTACCCGGCCGCCGTGACCTGGCCCTGCCACCAGGTAAGCACTGACCTGCCCCGGTAGGCCTGGACATTGAAATCAAAGGGGTTCGTACCCGGGGTGGGCTGGAACCAAACCAGGCGTCCCTGCCGGTCAATCACCATCAAACCCTGCTGACCCGGCCCTTTCTCACCGACGATGCGGGGGGCCAAGAAAAAGAACCTGGGCGTCGGCGCGGCGCGTCCGCGCACCAGGTGCCGCACCTTGACGACCGGTGGCAGGAGGTCAGGGCGGCTGCGAAAAACCTCTACCGCCGACAGGGCTGCGTAATCCTCGCCCTGCCCACCGCTAGGCTTGCCAGCGCGAGCGCCGGCACCGTGCGGCCACTCGTACCCGACCAGCCCGGCCAGGCCGAGGGCAGCCACGCCACCCGCGGCACCGGCCATGAACTGCCGGCGCGACAAGGTCTTTTGGCCTTGCTCAAAGGCCGCGTCCTTAGTGCCAGGAAGGCTATTCGGCTTAGCGTTGCCCGGCGAGCGCTTCAATGGCGGCACCAGCCAGGCCTACGGCTCATTTGTGAGCAGAGTATGAGACGCATGTAACAACTTCTTGAAGGAGTCTCGACAACCGTTGTTAAAGCATAAGCCCGCAGGTAGCTTTGGGCCGGTCCGGGCACCGGGCCCGGTTACGCAAAAGGAGATCATATGCGCCTCATCGGTGCCGGCCTACCTCGCACGGCTACCCTCTCGCAGAAGGTAGCACTGGAGATGCTCGGGTACGGGCCCTGCTACCATATGGTCAACGTCTTGGGCAACCTGGACTTGACCCCCCGCTGGCGCTCGGCCCTCGAGGGGTCGTCGAACGAGCTGGTCTCTCTCTTTGATGGCTTCCACGCCACGGTTGACTGGCCAGGCGCCTTCTTCTACCGGGAGCTGATGGAGGCCTACCCGGACGCCAAGGTGCTGCTGAGCGTGCGAGAGGGTGACGCCTGGGAGCGAAGCATGGGCGACACCATCTGGGGGATTTTCTATGGCGACATCCTGATCCATGACCTTTCGTCAGCGTGGTCGAAGGTGGACCAAAAATGGGCCGGCTACATCGAGCTGATGAAAACGATGTGGGAAAAGAGCGGGCTATTGGGCTCGGAGCGGCAAGGGGCCGGCAGCGGCTACATGGCCGCCGCCATGAGGCGCTACAACGACGAGGTGCGCCGGACCGTCCCTTCCGAGCGCCTGCTCGTGTGGTCTCCGGCTGATGGTTGGGGGCCACTGTGCGAGTTCCTCGGCGCGCCAGTACCAGACATTGGCTTCCCGTACCTGAACGACAGCCAGGGCTTCTCGGACCGCATCGTCGACGCTTCCCTCGTTGCGCTCTCCCAGTGGCGAGCACAGCAGGCGGAGACGGCCAAGGCTCAATGAGCCTCCGCCTCGGCGCGCCCGCGCGCCAGAGCGGGCCAGCGCGTCAGGGCGCGCCTGAAGGAGAGCCGGGGACCGCGGACCGGGCCCAGGGGGCAAAATGGCTGCTCGCTGTTACCTGCGTATCTCAGTTCATGGTCATTTTGGACCTGACCATCGTCAACGTCGCTCTCCCCTCCATCCAGTCGAGCCTCAACTTCTCGTCCGTAGACCTCCAGTGGGTGGTGGACGCCTACGCCATCGTGTTCGCGGGCTTTTTGATGTTGGGCGGCCGCGCTTCGGACCACTTCGGGCAGCGCCGGACCTTCGTCCTCGCCCTGGTGCTGTTCGCGGCCACTTCTCTGGCTGGCGGCGCCTCGGTCGACCATCAAATGCTGATCGTGGCCCGAGGCTTCCAGGGCCTGAGCGGCGCCCTGATGGCAGCCACGTCGTTGGCCATCATCACGGCCTCCTTCCCGTCGGGGCCAGCTCGGCACCGAGCTATCGGGCTCTGGGGAGCCATGAACGGCCTGGGCGGAGCAGCAGGGACCCTCCTCGGCGGCGTCATCACCGAGGGACTTGGCTGGCGCTGGGTCCTTCTCATCAACCCGCCCATAGGCATCGCCGCCGCCGTCGTCGCCCACAGGGCGGTAACGGACCGTCGCCGGGAGGAGGCCAGGGGCTTTGATATGGCCGGTGCGCTGAGCTTGACGGTGGGGACCCTGGTGCTCGTTTACGGGATCGTAGACACGGGAGTGGACGGCTGGACGTCGGCCCGGTCCCTGGTACCGATCGCCATCGGGGTTGCCCTCCTGGCCTTGTTCGGAGTGGTTGAGGCTCGGTTTTCCAAGTCGCCCCTGGTGCCGTTCCGAGCACTGACGCGGCCGTTGCAGCTGGCCAACCTCATTGTGCTCTTGTTCAGCGCCGCCCTGTTCCCCATGTGGTACGTGAGCTCGCTCTACCTTCAGCAGGTTCTCGGCCTCTCGCCCGTTGTCACCGGGCTCGCCTTTTTCCCAATGGCGCTGGCCATCATGCTGTCTGCCTCGCAGGCCGGCAAACTGGTGGGCCGCTTCGGGGTACGGCCGGTCATGGGCAGTGGCTTGGTGATGATGGCGGCCGGCATGCTCCTGTTCGCCCGCATCGGAGCCAGCGGCAGCGCCCTTGGCTACGTGGTGCTGCCGGGCCTCCTCACCGCCATCGGCATCGGGTTGTCCATTGTCCCCTCGACCATCTTCGCCACCCAGGGGGCCGGGCCCGCGCAAGCTGGACTTGCATCTGGCTTGGTCAACACGTCGCGCCAGGCCGGCGGAGGTCTCGGCTTGGCGTTGCTCATCACGCTGGCCACCCAGTACACGAGCGGTGCCGTCGCTCACAACACCGCCGAGACGGTCGCATTGACAGACGGTTTCCGCTTGGCCTACCTGGTCGGCGCCGGCCTGGTCATAATGGCCGCGGCCATCACTTTTGCCTGCGGGCGCCTGAGCGCAAGTCCGCCCGCTCCAGGCCCAAACCTTCACCAACCGGGTGCCCTGCCGGCTGGGCCCCGGCCGGCACTGGCGGCAGCGGTTGCCCTGGTGATCGCCGGGTTTGCGGCCATCGACTTCGGTGCCACCGGCGGCCCCGGAGCGCCCATCGGCGCCTACACCACCAAGGGCGCCTACAGCTTCGTCTCGGCCCCCGGGCTACACCCCCCCAAGATCGTGGCCGATGTGAGCGCCACCAGGGAAGTGGTCCCTGGCTACATCATGCTGGGGAACTTCTATGACCTCACCAACGGCGCGATGGAGGGACAGAGCGGCCCGCTTATAGTGGACCGTCACCTCCAGCCCATCTGGTTCCGCCCCGCGCCCACGAACACGGTGGCCTCTAACCTGGAGGCCCAGACATATGACGGCCACCCAGTGCTCAGCTGGTGGCAAGGGGTCGTCTCTAGGACGGGGCTCACCGAAAGCGGTGAGGACATCATCGTCAACCAGCATTACCGCCAGATCGCCACGCTGAAAGGCCAGGATGGCTGGGTACCCACGCTGCATGAGATGGTCATCAGCGGCAAGGACGCCTGGGTCACGGCCGACAAGAACATACCGATGAACTTGTCGAGTTACGGAGGCACCTCGGACGGTGTCCTGGACGACTCCGCCGTCCAGGAGTACGACATCGCCACCGGCAAGCTGCTTTACACCTGGGACGCCCTTGACCACCTGCCCCTTTCCGATTCGCACGCCCAACCACCGGCTAACGGCTTCCCGTGGGACGCCTACCACGTCAACTCGATCAGCCTGGCCGGCAACGGTCAGTTCCTAGTGTCCATGCGCAACACCTGGGCGGCCTACATGGTGGACAGCAAAAGCGGGCAGATCGCGTGGCAACTGGGGGGCAAGCACTCAAGTTTCAAGCTGCCCCGTGACGCTTCGTTCCAGTGGCAACATGACGTCAAGCTCCACCCCGGCTCGATCGTCACGTTGTTCAACGACAACTGCTGCCAGATAAGCGGCGCCGGCACCTACCTCGCCCCCGCCGGGCCTTCAAAAGGCATGGTGTTCAAGCTCGATCTAAAAGCCGGCACCGCCACGCTCCTCGCCCAATACTCGCACGGGAAGGGGTACGACGCCGCATACATGGGCAATATCCAGCTCTTACCGGGCGGCAATGTTTTTATCGGCTGGGGCCAGCAGCCCAACTTCTCCGAGTACACCAAATCGGGCACGCTCATTTTCGATGCCTCGTTCCCAGGCCCAGATCTCAGCTACCGTGCCCTGGTTGAGCGATGGGTCGGCCTACCGCTCTATCCCCCAAAGGCAACGGCCATTGCCGGACCGGCTGGCTCGACCATTTACGCCAGCTGGAACGGTGCCACCGAGGTGGC
>JAKAWM010000198.1 GCA_021827285.1 Actinomycetes bacterium
TGGCAGCGCTTGCGGGAGATGGGGCCGCAGTGATGGCTGTTGGCACGACCATCGCTAAAGACACCGCTGCGGCACCCATCCTCCAAACCAGTTTGTGCTTGATTGTCCTAACTGGCTTCAATTGCACTCCTCCTCCTGTCAGTGCCCCAGGCCGGAGCCCGAGGCACGTTTCTTTTTCCCCCCAACCTGCGCCTGGTGGGTAAACCCCAACGGCGCAGGGACCTACGGGCGACGAGGCCCGGCACATCTGCGGGCAACGAGGCCGAGCACGTCTGGCCGGCCCCCAACCTAAGGACCTCCCGCTGCTGGCGCCCGGGCCACCGCGAAGCGGCGGTGCAGGAGCTCCCTGAGGCGCACCCCTGCCCTACGGTCGAGCGCGATCTTCAAGATGAGGCACAGGACCAGCACGACCCCCTCGACCATGGTGGCGGTGAGAGAGCTGTTGCCCCTGATCAGAAGCCCCTGGTTGAGGATCCCGAGCAGGAAGACAGCCACAATGACGCCGCTCATCCGCCCTCGCCCGCCGAAAATGTCTACCCCTCCGAGGACGACGACGGTGATGGCGGGCAGGAGGAGCGAGTCCCCGATGTCATCGCGGGCGGCATTGTAATAGCCGGACACGAATATCCCCGCCACCCCGGCCAACAACCCGCAGAGGACGAAGGCGCCGAACAAGGTACGCTGCACGTTTACCCCGCTGTAGCGCGAAGCCGCGCGGTTGTAGCCGATAAGCACTAACCCCCGCCCGTACCGGGCGCGAGCAACAAGCAGCCAGACGGCAGCGGCGATCACAGCAAAACCGATCAGCTGGTTGGGGATGGGCCCGACGGTGCCCGTGCCGGCCAGGTTGACGAAAGACTTCGGGAAGTTGTACGGCGGCGAGTTGCCACCCACCGCAGTCGCCACGCTGCTGAAGATGAACTGGGTACCCAGGGTTACCAGCAGCGAGTTGATGCCGAACCTGGTCACGAACAGGCCGTTTACCGCACCACCGAGGGCTGATACTACCAACGCCACCACGACAGCCAGCCAGATGTTGAGGCCTTGTTGCCAGAGCGCGGCCATGACGATGCCCGAGAGGCTGGCCATGGCGCCGGTGGAAAGGTCGATCTCTCCGGCGAAGATCACGAGCGCCTCACCCAGGGCGATCAGCCCGGTGAACAAGAACTGCTCCGAGAGAGCAAGTATACCCGAGGCACCCAAGCCCCTGAAGTCGGGAACGGCAAAGTAGAAGTAGCCCAGCAGCGCTACCAGCAGGACGGTGACGGTTACCACCCAGGTCGTCTCCTGGCGGCCCGCCGTCTGGGCCGGGGCACGCCGAGTGGCCGGGCTGGTGGCGATGGTGCTCACGGGATGGCCTTCGCAGGTGGCCGCAAGGGCGGGCGGAGCATGTGGCGAACGGGCGAGCCCCTGCGATCGGCCACCACAGCGATCAGGATGAGGACCCCCACACCTGCCGGATCCCACAGCTCGTTGATCCGGAAGCTGATCATGGCCTGTAGCGCCTCGGATAGAAAGACGGCCCCCAGGGCGGTGCCCACGGGCCCGCCTCGGCCTCCCAGGAGGGTGGTGCCGCCGATCAGGGCGGCCGCTATGGACATCAGGTTGGTGTTGCCGTCGCTGCCAGAGGTCGAGGTGGCTGAGCCTATTTGGGCGAGGTAGATAAAGCCGGCCAAGCCGGCCAGCACACCCGAGATGACATACGTGGTGAACAGGACGCGCCGGACCGGTATCCCCGCCCGGAAGGCAGCATCGGCATTATTGCCCACGGCGTACACCGATCGCCCGGTAACCGTCCTGGTCAGGAACAGGTAAGCCAAGGCGACGACACCCGCGCCGATGACGATCAACCAGGGCACGCCGGGCAATATGTTCGCGGACCCGAAGTTGGTGTAAACGGCAGGGATATTGATGACCGAGTAGCCCCCGCAGATGATGAACTGAAAACCCCCGTAGATGGTCAGTGTCGCCAGGGTGGCAATGATCGGCGGTATCCCCACCAGGGACACCAAGATGCCATTGCCTATCCCAAGGCCAAAGCCGATGAGCAGGGCGATGAGCAAGCCAAGCCAAATGTTGAGGTTGCTGGCTGAGGCCGGAAAACCGATGCTCACGGCGGCTATCCCAAGCACCGGGGACACCGACAGGTCGATCCCGCGCCCGAGCACCACGATCGTCTGGCCCACCCCGACGATCATGATGATGGCGGAGTCGGCCAGGATGAACGCGATGTTGCTCGACACCCCGAACTGGGGGTGCAAGGCCGTACAAAGAGCAAAAAGCCCGAGTATGGCCGCCAAGAGCTGGACTTCCCGGCGGCGCAGCAAACCTAGGGCGGTACCGAACCCCGCTCCGGCCAGGACCGGCGGTACCTCCGCGGGGGCGGCGGGGACGGGCAGAGGGGACAGGGCACTCATTTGTGCTGGGCTCCAACGATGAGGGGGCCAAGGTTGGCATCGGTTATCTCGGTGCCCGAAAGTTCGCCCACGACGCGGCCTTCGTACATAACAAGGACCCGGTCGCAGGTGATGGTGAGCTCGCTCAGCTCAGAAGATATGAAAACACAGGCCAAGCCTTCTTCGGCCAACTGCGCCACCAACTGGTAGATGTCGTCCTTGGCGCCGACATCGACGCCCCGGGTCGGTTCGTCAAAAATGGCCACCCGGGGATTGGCCAGCAGCCAGCGCGAGAGCATGGCCCGCTGCTGGTTGCCACCGGACAGGGCCTTGATCAAGGTGTCCAACGATGCCATCCGGACGGCCGTCCGGTCGGTGGCCTGCTTGGCCATCAGGCGTTCGGCGGCCGGCTTGATGAGCGGCCCGGCCCGGTCGAGGTGAGGTATGACGCCGGCGGTGACATTGCGCTCCACCTCCACCTCGGCGAAAATGCCATGGCGGCCGCGGTCTTCGGGAAGGTACACCAAGCCGGCGTCGATACAGGTCCTCGGCGTACGGTGCTGCAACGGTTTACCCGCCAACCTCACCGTCCCCCGGTCGGTCGAGCGGATCCCGAAGATGGTCTCTGCCACCTCCGTGCGGCCGCTCCCGACCAGCCCGGCCAGCCCCACGATCTCCCCCTCCCGCACACTAAAGGTGACGCCCTCGAAGGCGGGCTGTGAGGTCAGGTCCTCCACGGCCAACATCTCCTGGCGGCCGGTGGCGTCGAAGTGGGGGCGAACGCGCTCCTGAGTGGTCAGTTCGCGCCCGACCATCCCCTTCACGAGCACCGCCTTGTCAACCTCGGAGCGAAGGGCAGCCATGACTTTGCCACCGTCTCTGAGCACGGTCACCCGGTCGCTGATGGCCAGCACCTCGTCCAAACGATGGCTGATAAAGCCCAGCGTGTAACCGTCGGCACGCAGGCTGCCCATCACCTCGAAAAGCGTGCCCGCTTCCTTGGCGGTGAGTGGGGAGGTGGGCTCGTCAAAAAAGATCACCACGCATCGGTGCACAAGTGCCCTGGCGCACTCGACCAGCTGTTGCTGGGCGATGCTCAGCTCCTCTGCCTTCTGCTCCGGGCTCACGTCCAGGCCCACTCGAGCAAGGTAGGCGGATGCCTCACGCCTCATGGACCGCCAATCGACGTTGAAGCGCAGCCGGCCCCGCCGGAGGATGCCGACAAAAAGGTTCTCGGTGATGGACAGGGACTGCATCAAAGCCGGTTCCTGGGGCACGAGGTAGATACCCCGGTGCTGCGCAGAGCGGGGGCTCAGGCCCCCTAGGCGCTCCTCCCCGAGCGTGAGCTCACCCGAGTCGGGCTGGTAAATGCCAGCCATGATCTTGACCAGGGTGGACTTGCCCGCCCCGTTCTCCCCCACCACCGAGTGGATCTCCCCCGGCTCGAAGGCGATGTCCACCTGAGACAGCACGGTCGCCCCATCGAAGGACTTGGTCAGGGACCTTCCCTGGTAGCGCATCCCAACCAGAGGGGCTGGGCCCCTCCCGGCCTCCCCGCTTAGTCGTCCGGTACCAGGCTCCCGGCTCAATAACCCACGCTCAGCCGGGACCTGTTCGGCGGAGGGCCCCATGTGACCCGCTAACGAGAGATGCATGGGCAGGCCCGACTGGGGCTATGAAGGCCCGTCAACAAGGGCTCCGTCCGACAAATTGGTCCTCCCGTGCTGACCCGGCCCCCTCCTGGGGCCTCACACCGCGACCGCAGGCAGGAGGCGGCGAAGAGACCGCTCACACCATGTGTGCAGCGCCCGCCTAAGTGCGGGCCGCCCAACCCGGCGCCGACGACCCTGGGCCTGCGGTCAACGACCCGGGCTCCGGCTCGTGTTGGCAGCGACCAAAGAACCAACCAGGGCAGGGGGTCAAACTGCCCGGCGCTCGGCAAAACCTGACCGGCAGGCCGGTCGTAAGCGCGCCTCGGGTGCATGTCATGGGAGACCGGCGGCATACTTGGATGTGCACGCTAACACAACCTTCGACGGGGTGGAGAGCGCGCCGGCAAGAAAATTACTCGCCTTCCTAAACGGGTGGCTCGGGGCCTGAGCATCCGCCGGGCACCGCTTGGCACCTAGCTAGCGCGGTCACATGGGCACAGCGGAGCCACCCCACCTGCCCGCCCTTGTGCAGGGCTAAGGGCGAGCGCGCCGAGTGACGGGTTTGCGCCATCACCTCCACGCTGCAGTTAGCGCTCACATGCGCGCCACCGACAATGCCGGGACACCACCACGAACTTCAAAGCAACCCACGCCCACACCAGGGCTGAGCCCAGGCCAGCGACCACCACCCTGGCGATCTGTTCGTATTGCGAACAACCAATACGCTAGGTGAACTTAATCTATGTTCGCGGATGGGCGACGGTTAGTCAAGGTTTGCCGTCACGGCGGGATGTTGAAAGATATGGGGGCCCGCCTAGGTCAGTCCGTCTCCTGGAAGTGGCAGGCCGGTCCCGGCGAGCTCCCCTAGTAGAAGTGGGGGCAGCGCAGGAGAGGCTCGACCGGCGGGATTAGACCGGCCCGGTCGAACTACCTCGGCTCACCTGGGCCTGACCTGAATGTCATCTCCCGGCCAGCCGGGCTCACCTGGCCGTGGGCAACCAGCCAAGAAAGGGACTCGAAGACGGCCTCGAGTGAGCTGTACCGGGGTCGGTAGCCCAACAGCTTCACCGCCTTTTCAATGCTCATCGACGGGCTACGAGAAATGTGCTCCCAGGTCGCCTGGGCATCGAGCGGGCTCCAATTAGCCGCCCAGTCATCCCAGGCTTGGAACGACAATCGGGCCGACTGGTCAAACCAGCCGGCGACCGCTTCGGCATAGCCGCGCAAGGTGACGGCACGCTCGGAAACCACGTGGAAAGCCTCCCCCGAGGCCCGCTCAGGCTGCGCCAAAGCCTTGACAAAGGCCTGCGCCACGTCGTCAGCGTGGACGTGGTGGACGGTTTCCAGGCCGAAGTTGGGCAGGGCCAGGTCGTCTCCAATGGCCAAGCGTTCGAAGACGCTGACGTTGAAATTGCCCGCGGGGTTGAGAGGCGCCCAGCCCGGGCCAACAATGTGGCCCGGGTGAAGCACCGTGCACCGTAGCGTGCCCAGGCGAGCCTCGCCAAGCAGCAGCTCTTCAATGGCCGCCTTTTGGACGCCATAGTCACCGAATGGCCGGCGGGCAACGGCCTCGGTTACCGGCACCTCCACGGGCGCGCCGTGCACCCAGATGGTCCCGCAGTGCAAGAGGTAGCAGTCCTGCGGAGCTAGTGCCTCCAGCAACTGATGGGCAGATGCGGTCCTGAAACACAGAAGGTCCACCACGGCCTCGGGGTGCATGGCGGCTAGGCGCTGGCCCAATGTACCCGCGGCGTCCTCGGCCTCCCGGTCCAGCTTCACCCAGGCCACCCGCTGCCAAGCCGGGTCGTCGACGTAGGGCTTCTGGTCCCCCCGGCTCAGGGCCACAACCTCGTGGCCTTCACGG
>JAKAWM010000199.1 GCA_021827285.1 Actinomycetes bacterium
GCACGTGCGAGCGCAGTTCATGGCCGAGGCTGTGCTACTGTCGCTGCTGGGAGGGGCGCTCGGCGTGATCGCCGGCGCGATCTCGACCGCGGTCTACGCGTCCACCAAGGGCTGGCAGGTAGATGTTCCCCCGGAGGCCTGGGCGGGGGGTTTCGGCGCCGCCATCTTCATCGGGGCGGTGGCGGGGTTGATGCCGGCGCTGCGCGCCGCACAGATGTCGCCGACCGAGGCGTTGTGGAGCATCTGAGCCCGCCAAACCCCGGACCCCCAGTTCACGCCCGAGAGACGAGCGGTGGGCGAACCCGAAAGGAGGGAACATGAAACCAGCAACCAAGCTCTCTCGCTGGCCGGTTGGGACATCCGCAACACCTCTTGGTGGACGGCCCGTCAGACCGCGCGAACTCCAGCTCGCCGCGTCGTGCGTGCAGCCCTACTCGCTTGATCGGGTGTGCGGCGGTCGAGAACCTGTTCGGAGATGGCCTTGAGTTCACGGAGCACCGACGGGTCAAGCCGGCTCGCGAAGTGTTGCTGCACCGATTCCAGGTAGGTCGGCTGCGCCACGGCGAAGGCCTTTACCCCGTCTTCAGTAAGCGCCGCATAGACGCTGCGCCGGTCGCGTTCGTCGCGCTCGCGCCGGACAAGGCGTCGTTCCTCGAGCCGGTCAACCGTCTTCGTGACGGCGCTCTTTGCGATGGCGAGATGACTCGCCAGATCGACCATCCGCAGCCGTCCTTGCGGGCTCATAGCCACCTGACAGAGCACCAGGTTCTCCGCCAGGGTTAGCCCAGCCCTCTCAAAAAGATCGCGGTTCACGAGAATCCGCACCTGATCGACCACTTCGCACAAGTCGGTCCACGCTCGTAGCCCCTCCGGTCGGTCCCGAGCATCCCTCATGACCCCAGCGTACCGAGGGGTTGACAAGAGTACAGTTGCCAAGCTAATGTTCTCTAGAGTATCATCATAGAGAGAACTGGAGGACCATTTGACCCAGTTGCCAGACCCCAACCAGGTACCGAGCCCTCTCCACCGTTGGTCGCTCACCTACCGCGCACATCGAGGCGACCTCGAGGCGATCGCTCATCTCCCACCCGACCTCGTCGCCTTGGCCCTAGCCGTCAGGGTTCGACGCGTCACTGGTCCTGTGCTTGCGGAGGCTCACCGGTGAGCGTCTTTTCGGCCAGCGAACTCGAGTACCTGAGCGAGCGGCGCCTCGGACGCCTCGCCACCATTGACCCGAGAGGGGTACCCCATGTCGTACCGCTCGGGTGGAACTACAACCAAGCACTCGACACCATCGACATCGGCGGTCGGGACTTCGACAAGACCATGAAGTTCAAGAACGCCTCGTCGAACCCCAACGTTGCACTCGTCGTAGACGACGTGCTGCCTCCCTGGCGTCCACGCTGCGTGATGGTGCGCGGGCGGGCCGAGACGCTCGAAGCCTCCGTCAACGCTGAAGGCGACTCAATCGGGCCGATAATCCGGATCCACCCCACCCAGATCATCAGCTGGGGCCTGAACGAAGACCGCTGAGAATCCCCGGCGCCACCTCTGTCCCGCGCCACCAGGCCAACCAGGAAGGCGTGTGAGCACCCACTTGTAGCCGCGGTTGGCGCAGGTCCGCTCGTACTGGCGGTGGAGCGCTAGCAGCAGCATTTCCCCAGGCTACACACCGTCAGACGAACGGCGAACGCGCGACAGATGTCCCACTCTTGAGCGGTCATGACGCGGCCCTGACTAGCCACTTTGGGGCCAGTTCGACAGCTACGCGCACATGCCGGCACGCCGAGTGAGCCGCATAATGTCCCCGCCGAAAGGCTCGCTGGCGTGTCCTTGGCCAAACGGCGACGTACCAAGCCACACAACGCCTGACGGTGGTGAGACGTCTACTCGTGCGCCCAATGGTGACCCCAGGCACCCCCACCGAAGGGCCAGACTCGTCTCGTGGCCGCTCACCTCGTCATCATGCTGCCGGGAGGCGGTTATGGCACGCTGGGCCCGGCCCTGAGGCTCCCCCGCTTGGCCGTGGAAGAAACTGGAGCAGAGGTTGCCGAGGTGGAGTACCCGGCGCCCCCTGCACCAGGTGGCGAGGGCCCGCCCTGGCAGGAGCTTCAGGGCGCCGTGTCCAGTCAGGTCGTTTCGTTCCTGTCAGTATCGGCCCCCGACCGGGTCACTTTGTCGGCGTCGGCTCCTATTGGCCGGTGGCACGGGTGGTGTCAAAGTGGAGCTTTGCGCATGGGGACATCACCGCCCGCAACGTGTTGCGGGACAGCGAGGCGCTTGCGCTCATCGACTGGGAGTGGGCGGGGCTCTTCCCGGTGGACTACGACCTGGCCTTCTTGTGGTTCTTATTGGCGGGTGTGCCAAGCGGTCGTGCCAAGGTGGAAGCTGTTGTGCCAGCTCACGCCGAAACGGGCTTCCTGCTCTCAGCCGTCCTAGTGCACCTGCTCCACCTTCAGTTGTGGCTGCGCACTCCCAACCCCTTCATTTCCCAGCACAAAGAGACACTGAGACAGCTACTGACGGGCGTGGCCGGGCCAAGGACAGTTCGGTCAGTCGCAGCTGACTGTGCGTCCGCCCCTGGTCCGTAGGTACCGATTATCTCTTATGGGAGCTCAGAACTTGGGCTGCCAATGGCATGCTATTCGGAGGTCGTGTGTCCATGAAGGAGGAGTGATGGGGACGTAGAAGTCGCCAGCACGAGCCCTGTGCTGTGCCAGTGATGAAGGTTGGCCCTTCGGGTTCGCCGAACAGGCGGGGAGCCCAAACCACCGGGAGCTGCGTCGGTCAAGAGCCGTCGTAGTGAGCGTTCCGGGAAAAGGCCCGACGTGATCGGGCCAGGTGTGCGACGAGAAGACGAACGTGTGTGAACCACTGCTGACGCATCGAAAGTAGTTCAGATGGCATCAAAACCGAGGATTGGACCTCGTCTTCGGGACAAAGACGCGCGCTGTTGCGTGTCCTCAGTCAGGGAGCTGCCTGTATGTGGCCCTGACGGTGCCCGGTGTAAAGGTGGCGTGAGCTCGTTGCAGGCGCTGGCATGGAAGTGGAGAACCTGTCGCCTCGATACTGATGACCGGCATAAATGGGTGAAGGTGGCCCCCCGGTTGCGAGAGGGAGGACCCCAAGCGGCGAACACCGCAAGGGGCAGAGTACCGATGCGGGGCACAGGGGCGGGACAGCTCGTAGTAGCGACGAAGGCCCTGTAATGGGGCTGGAGCGAAGGAGCTGTGCAGGCCAGGTCGAAGCGGGGGCCAACTCGGTTGAGGAGGAACCACCGGAGAGACCAAAGCGGAAGGTGAAGTCGTTTGATATTTCGAAGCGCCTCGTCTACGGGGCGTGGGAGAAGGTCCGAGCGAACGGCGGAGCACCGGGCGTGGACGCCGTCAGCATCGACCGGTTCGAAGAGCGTGAGAGGGACAACCTCTACCGCCTGTGGAACAGGATGGCTTCGGGAAGCTATTTCCCCGGCCCGGTGCGGGCGGTCGAGATACCGAAGGACCACGGGTTAGGGGTCAGGGTTCTAGGTGTACCGAACACGGTGGACCGAATCGCCCAGACCGCAGCAGCGATGCTGCTGGAGGAGAAGCTCGAGCCGATCTTCCACCAAGACAGCTACGGCTACCGTCCCGGGCGCTCTGCCCACGACGCATTGGCCGCATGCCGTCGGCGGTGTTGGGAGAAGGACTGGATTTTAGATCTGGATGTCCGGGCCTTCTTCGATTCCGTTCCCCATGATCTATTACTCAAAGCGGTTGCTCACCACACCGACGAGCGCTGGGTCCTGTTGTACATCGAACGGTGGCTGAAAGCCCCGATGCAGATGGCAGACGGGACCCTCGTCGCGCGAGAAAAGGGGACCCCACAGGGTTCCCCGATCTCGCCGCTACTCGCTAATCTCTTCATGCACTATGCATTCGATAAATGGATGGACCGGGAGTTTCCCGGTTGTCCGTTCGAGCGCTACGCGGATGACGCGGTCATCCACTGTGGCACCGAGGAACAGGCCCGGCATCTCTGGGCCCGCCTCGCCGAGCGGCTCGGGTCCTTGGGGCTCGAACTGCACCCCGAGAAGACCAAGGTCGTCTACTGTAAGGACGATCGACGCCGCAGGGATTCGGAGCACACCGGCTTCACCTTCCTCGGCTATGACTTCCGAGGGCGCAGCGTGCTCGCAAAGGGAAGGCTCTTTGTCGGCTTCAACCCTGCGATGAGCGTGAGCGCAATAAAGGCGAAGGGCAAGCAGATCAGGGACTGGCACCTCAACCGCCGCAGTGGATCGGAGCTGTCCGGCCTCGCTGAGGAGATCAATCCTCAGGTTCGAGGGTGGATCGGTTATTACGGGGCGTTCTACCGCTCCAGGCTGTCTCTCGTTGCATGGCGCATCGACCAGCATTTGGTCCGATGGGCGATGCAGAAGTACAAACGACTGCGAGGCCGGACCCTGCGGGCCTGGGCGTGGCTGGAGGCTGTCCGTCAGCACCAACCCACACTCTTCGCCCACTGGCACCTTGTCTCGCGTGCTCCATGCCGGCCTGTGGGAGCCCGGTGAGGGGAGACCCTCACGCCGGGTTCTGCGAGAGCCGGGGGGTGCGATTCCCCCCGGCCACTCACCTAGGGTCATGAACGTGTTGTCGGGGCTCGTCGCGTAGTCGGCGAATGGGCCACAAGGCACAAAGCCCGTCCTCTCGTAGAGCCGGCGCGCCGCGGCGAAGCCCTCCATCGTCCCTGTCTCCAGGCTCACCCTCTCGTAGCCCTCGCTCCGGGCGAAGCCGAGGAGGTGCCCCAGGACGGCCTGGCCCACGCCCCGCCCCCGCGCTGCCTCGGCCGTGTGCATCGATTTCAGCTCGGCGTGCTGGGCGTCGAGTCGCTTGACAGCCCCAACGCCGAGGACCACGCCGGCCTGCCGGGCACTGAAGAACGTGACGTCAGGGCCGGCCAAACCTTCGGCATCAAGGGCGTAAGCATGGCAAAGCGGCGTCAGCGAACGGCAAAATCGCAGGTGGGCGCCGAGGAGCGCCCGCAGGTCGGGCCGGTGCGGGTCGTCCACCCCGACAACGAGGGAAAGCGGGCCGTCAGACGTTGCCGTCACCGCAAGTATGGTAGCCGCAGCGGCACCGAGCCCTGCCAATAATCGCGACTTGGCTTGCCCGGCTCCCGCGAGACTGGGGCTAGTGGCTGAGCTCGACCCCGACGACGATACGCTGTCGCGCTACGTGGTACGGCGTTACGCCTACGACCCGGCGCGCCACGAGCGCCGCCACCAGGTTGTGGCTGCCTTCGACAACGAGGGGGAGTTCAGGGAGCTGGTCGACAGGCTCGCCCGAGAACTGCGGGAGCGTCGGGCAGCGGGCGAGGCCATCGACCCGCAGGAGCACATCACCGGCGTCGTGCTGGGGCCAGGCTACCAGCGGCGTCAGGCCCACGGCCGCCTGTTGAGGAGAGCCGTCGAGCGCGGAGCGCTGACCGACGCGCTGCTCGCTCGCCTGGACCTACCGCCTAGCGTTGGCTTCGTCCGCCTCGTCAAGAACGACGAGGGCCGCTGGGTTTCAAGCAAGAAGCCGTAGCGGACGGCGCATATCGCAGTTCAGGGAAGCGTGGCATGTTCGAGCTCCAGGACGATCTCTTCGTGCACCGGGATACCGAAGAAGCCGGACGCGGGTATGGCCGGCTTGAGGTGACGGCGGGCTTCGTCCACCGCTCCGCAACGCAGCTGGGCGAGCCGGAACCCTCGACGCTGGTAGAAGCGAAGAGCCTCCAGGTTGTCGTTGGTGGTCACCAGCCACACCCGCCTCCCGCTAGCCCTCTCGACCACGGCCGCGAGCAGCGCCGTGCCGACCCCGCTATGGGGCTCGGTCGTCTGGAGGTAGACGACCTCTACGCCTTCGTCGTGCGCTAGCGACCGTCGCGTC
>JAKAWM010000200.1 GCA_021827285.1 Actinomycetes bacterium
TCGATGGCCGAACCGTCGAAGGTCATGCCTTCTTCGAGGGCGTTCTCCAGTTCGGCCGGGGTGATACTGAAGGCCTTGGGAGTGCCGAGGACGTCAGTGAACCACAGCTGCACGAAGCGGATACCCCGCTCCTCGACGGTGCGGAGCACGTAATCGGTCTGGGAGTCCATCTCGCCTCCTCCCGGTGAGGCGGCCGTGCGCCGCACCCACCTCCTATGACACGATAGGTGACTACTGGGGAGCTTGCCGGCCCTGCCGGAGGGCTGACCGCAGCGTTCATACAGAGTTCACAGTGGAGCAACGAGCCGGCCACACAAGGGTGCCACGGTGGCTGCCAACGGTGGCACCGGCCGGTAGTGCCACCACTACGAGATAAGAAAGGGGAAGTTACCTTGGCCTTCACGAGGCGTACGCCCGAGGAGGTCCTGTCGCTGGTCCAGCAGGAGGGTATCGAGATCGTCGACCTCCGGTTCTGCGACTTGCCGGGGCTCATGCAACACTTTTCGATCCCAGCTCACGAGCTGTCGACGGGCGCCTTCGAGGACGGCCTCGGTTTCGACGGCTCGTCCATCCGCGGGTTTCAGGAGATCCAGGAGTCGGACATGCTCCTCGTACCCGACCCGGACACGGTTGTCATCGACCCGTTCCGCCAGCACAAGACCCTCAACATCAACTGCTTCGTGCGGGACCCGGTAACAGGAGAGTCGTACACCCGCGACCCGCGATATGTGGCCAAAAAGGCAGAGGACTATCTTGTCTCCACCGGCATCGCGGACACGGCCTATTTCGGGCCGGAAGCGGAGTTCTTCGTCTTCGACGACATCCGCTTCGATCAGAACGCCCACGAGGGCTATTACCACATCGACTCTGTCGAAGGCATCTGGAACTCCGGTCGGGACGAAGGCCCGAACCTCGGTTTCAAGCCACGGCATAAAGAAGGCTATTTCCCCATCCCGCCCATGGACCACCAGCAGGATCTCCGTTCCGAGATGATCCTCACCATGGAAAAAATGGGGGTTGATGTAGAAGTCCAGCACCACGAGGTGGGCACCGCGGGCCAGGCTGAGATCGACATGCGTTTCGACACGCTGCTCACCATGGCTGACAAGTTGATGGTCTACAAATACGTGGTAAAGAGCGTGGCCCGGGCTGCCGGCATGACAGCCACCTTCATGCCCAAACCCCTTTATGGTGACAATGGTTCGGGTATGCACGTCCATAGTTCGCTGTGGACCGGCGGCGAGCCGCTCTTCCATTCCGAGCTCGGCTACGCGGGGTTATCCGATATCGGGCGCTGGTACATCGGTGGTCTTTTGAAGCACGCCCCGGCCATTTTGGCCTTCGCCGCTCCGACCACAAACAGCTACAAGCGCCTGGTCCCCGGCTACGAGGCCCCCGTCAACCTGGTTTACTCGCAGCGTAACCGCTCGGCCGCCTGCCGCATCCCCCTCTACTCCAAGAGCCCGAAGGCCAAACGAGTCGAGTTCCGCTGCCCTGACCCCTCCTGCAACCCGTACCTGGCCTTCTCGGCCATCTTGATGGCCGGCCTGGACGGGGTGCTCAACAAGATCGAGCCTCCCGATCCGGTGGACAAGGACCTCTACGACCTACCCCCCGAAGAGCTGGCCCGCGTCCCGCAGGTCCCGGGCTCGCTCGAGGAGTCTTTGGCCGCTCTGGAGGCAGACGCCGAGTTCCTCCAGGCCGGTGGGGTCTTTACCGACGACCTGATCGAGACCTGGGTCAACTACAAGCGGGTGCACGAGATCGACCCGGTACGCCTGCGGCCCCACCCCTGGGAGTTTTACCTCTATTACGACATCTAGGCCCTGAGCTGTTCGAACACCTGTCGAAACGGGTTTTGGCCTGAAAAAAGTGGTCCAAAAGCTGGTGGCCTGCTCGGGCATGAACGGGACGATGCCCGAGCGGGGTGCCGGCGGTCTGGCGCCCTCCTGGCTCGGTCGGGCGCCCACGGGCGAGCCGCCCGGGATCTGCTGGAGGGCCGCTTGGTCGTGGCACGTAGGTGCAGGTGCAGCCGCATCTACATGCTACGATCTAGGCATGAGGACGACGGTGGAGTTTGACGACGACACGGCCCGGGCCATTGAGGCCCTGCGACGCGAGCGTGGGCTCGGCCTGTCCGAGGCGGTGAACGAGCTGGTCCGTCGCGGCCTGCTAGACCCGCAGACCCGGCCCCCCTTTCGGCAACGCACGGCACCGCTCGAGATTGGGATCGACGTCTCAAGCGTCGCCGACGCCCTCGAGGTCCTGGACGGCGCGACCGCCAGCTGATGCTCATCGATGCCAACATCCTGCTGTACGCGGTTGACGAGAAGTCCCGCTCCCATGCCGTGGCCAGGGACTGGCTCGAAAAGGCGCTCAACGGCCCGCGCCGGGTCGGGCTCCCCTGGCAGTCGCTGCTGGCCTTTGTGCGGATCGTCACCCACCCGCGAGCCCTGCCCACCCCCCTCAGCCCCGCCGACGCCTGGTCTTTCGTGGCCGGCTGGCTCGATGCCCCCGCGGCCTGGGTACCTGAACCGGGCCGCGGCTACCGCGACATTCTCGGGCGGCTGTTGTGCGACCTTGACTTGCGAGCCAACCTGGTGAGCGACGCCGCGCTGGCCGCGCTGGCCATCGAGCACGGCCTCGTTGTCGTCAGCGCCGACTCCGACTTCGCCCGTTTCCGTGAGCTCAGGTGGCTCAACCCCGTCATGCCGTCGGCGGGGGCGCCACGTTGAGCATCACCACTGTGCCCTGGGGGACCGTGAACGGGTCGAAGGTCAGCCTCTTCACGCTAACGAACAAGGGGGGGATGAAGGTCGCCATCACCGACTATGGGGGTGTCGTCCAGTCCATCTGGGTGCGGGACCGTGGCGGCCAATTCGTGAACGTTGCTCTCGGGTTTTCCTCGCTATCCGACTACGTCGATAATTTCCAGAACCAGCCGTGGCCGCTTCCTGGTGGTTCGGGCCAGACGTTCTTCGGTGGGATCATCGGGCGCTTCGCCAACCGGATCGCCAACGCCAGCTTCACCCTGGACGGGAGCACATACCACATCCCGGCCAACGAGGGCCCCAACGCCCTACACGGGGGCCCCGCCTCGTACCACACCCAGGTCTGGTCCGCGGCAACGGAACTCGGCCCGGGTTTTACCAGCCTGAAGCTCAGCTACACGGATCCAGACGGCAAGAACGGCTTTCCGGGGACGGTTGAGAACACGGTGACCTACACCCTCACCGACGGCAACGCCCTGAAGATCAGCTACGTGGCCACCACAGACGCTCCCACGATCATAAATCTGACCAACCACACCTATTTCAACCTGGCTGGTGAGGCTTCGGGCGATGTCCTCGGGCAGCACCTACAGATCAGCGCTGACACTTACCAGCCGACCGACAGCACTCAGGTACCGACGGGGGCCTTTGTGCCCGTGGCCGGGACGGCATTTGATTTCCGGGCTATGCATCGGATCGGCAAGGACATAGCGCGGGCTGAACTACCTGACGGAGGAGCCCAGACCTACGCCCAGCTCCTGATGGCCCACGGCTATGACCACAATTGGGTGCTCGCCGGCTCGGGTTTCCGGCTCGCCGCCACGGCGTTCCACCCGGGCACAGGGGTCACCCTATGGACCTACACCGACCAGCCGGGGCTGCAGTTCTACACGGGCAACTTCCTGGTCGGCGACCTCCAGGGGACGAGCGGCCACGCCTACCGGCAAGCGGCCGGGTTCACCTTGGAGACCCAGCACTTCCCCGGCTCGCCCCAGCACATCGGCGAGCCCGGCTGGCCTTCGGTGGTACTGCGCCCCGGTCAGACCTTCTCATCCTCCACCACGTACCAGTTCGGCGTCGAGGGCCCCGAGTTCGCAGAGCACCCTGGGCCGCCCGCCCGGGTAGGCTGAACCCCGCAGCCGGGCCGAGAGCCCGAGAACGAGCTAAGCGCCCAGGCCCAGGCGTGCCCGCAGTTCGGCCCCCACTTGCTGGCAGCTGAGCGACCCGGATCTGGAGGCGACGCCTGCGCTGGCCGTCGGGTAATCGGAGGGCACGAGCGAAGGGACCTGCCAGGCGCTGGCAGCGTAGCTGATGGCCACGTCGGCCAACCGCAGGAACTTATCCGCGCTCACCGGCCGGCCGGAAAGTACCTGGGACAGGACCCTCTGGCCCGAGGCGCTTTCCATGAGGCCGCCATGGAACGCGGGCAGCACCACCGATGGGTAGGGCAGCTTTGTCGGGTTGGGCGCCACCGTAGCGTCAGCCAGCGGGAGGAGTGCGAACTGGCGGGTACCTGGGATCTGGCAGGACATGGCATTGTCCAAGGTCGGAGCTAGGGAGTTGAGGGACGAGAAAAAGGCATTGTTGGGAGAGAGGTTTATCGGCGCGACATCGTGGAGCATGTCGCCGAGGAGCCGCATACCCGCGTTCGTGGCCACTCCCCAGCCATGGTCCCCGTCCGTCAGCGTCACCCGCCCCACGCCGACCAGCGGGCTGGCCAGGACCAGTGTGGAAACGGGTGACCCCGGTTGGGCTAAAAGGGCGCTCTTGGCGACCAGAGCGCCCTCGCTCTCGGCCACCACGTCCAGTTCTTTCCCCGTCTTGGTGTAAAGGGACCACACCTGGGCGAGGAGGAGACGGGCCAGTTGAGAAAGCGGCTTGACAGTGTCCGCGCCACGGTAAGGCAGGGGGCGGCCCTGCGGGCTGAGGCCCCGGTACGAAAAGCGCTCCTCGACGAAGTCGCCGGGGATGGGGTGGACAGCCCGGCCGTCCCAGCTGGAGCCGTAACCAGAGACGAGGAGCACGGGCTGACCGCTTCCTTGAGCCCGGACCGACAGCTGGTTGGCACCGGCATCGGGGCTGCGCCCGCGATCAAAGCCGATGACCGTGCCCCCGATCACCGTGCCAACCAGGACCATGGCCGCCACCGGCACGGCGGGCACCACGAAACGAGCGGGGGGCCTCAGCACGAGGGCACGCACCAGGCCGGCCCATGACCAAGCATTGAACAGACCGGCGAGGGCACTGATGACGGGCCACACCATCGTTGGTGAGGCGGCCATGGCCGAAGCCGCCACGGTCAGGGTGACAAAGGACAAGGCCACCCAGCCAATGGCCCGCAAAGACAGGGCCCGGCGCCACCAATCGCTTGTCACCCCGATCGGGTGGACGATCAAAGCCACCAGCAGCGCCGATGGAACGGCCGCCAGGAACAGCCATGACACTGGGACCGCGGCCTGCCCGAAGAGCACGACCACGCTCGGCACGAGCAACAGTGCCGATAGGGCCGTCGCCAGGACGCCTCGGTTGAAAAGGGCACGACCAGAGGGGCGGCTCCGCTCTGCCGGCCAGGCCAGGCCAACCGAGATGCCGGTCAGGGCACCCCTTACCGCGAGCATGGCCACGATCTCGGCTGCGAACACGAACCACGAATCGTGATAGACGCTTATCCAGCGCAGGTCGCCGAAGACCCCAAGCGGGGCGACGGCACTGGCCTGGGGGGCAAGGTCCGGTTGGGCGCCGTGGTCGAAGCCGAGGACCAAGCCGGTTTCCGCCAGGTTAGCCCCCAAGCAGAGGACCACCAGCTTGAACCAGCGCGATGAACCTGACCAAGCACGCCAAGCGGCGTTGAGCCAGTTGCCTTTTCTTAGCGCGGCACCGGAGAACCGCACAAAGTCCAGATTACCAAGACCAGCGGATGCCACTCCAAATTGCTGAGCCCGCCGAGCCCCGCCTCAAAGGCGAAAACGACGGCCTGTACGCGACGGGCCCCTGGCCCTTAGCTGCGCTCGGTGTGGCGCTGGGTCCGGGCGACTATCAACCGGGAGAGGGTGATGAGGAGCACAACCATCACGACCAATATCAGGGCTGCATCGAACGACAGGTCCTGGA
>JAKAWM010000201.1 GCA_021827285.1 Actinomycetes bacterium
ACCGCATCGTTGATTTCTTCCCCCCGTTCCAGCAACGCCAGGTGCGCATCAGCCTGGCAGCCGTCCTCCGGGGAGTCGTTAGCCAACGCTTAGTCCCTCGGGCAGACGGCATCGGCCGCGTGGCGGCCGTGGAGGCCATGGTCAACACAGGCAGGATCGCCGATCGCATCCTCGACCCCGGCAACGGCTCAGGCGAGACGATCGAGGACGTGATCGCCGAGGGCGAGTACCACGGAATGATCACATTTGACCAGAGCTTGTTCAACCTGTTCAAGGCGGGTGAGATCTCTCTTCGCGCCGCACTTCAGGCGGCCACTAACCCCCATGACTTCCGGGTTGCCCTCCAGACTGCGGGGTTGCTCCCGGCCGTCTGACCGGTCAGCCGGTCTGTATGCTCGGTCCACGTGGTGCCAGAACGGCTCCGGACGACTCTAGAGACAGCCAACGAGCTGGCGCGCCTTTTCGAAGGTGCTGGGGCCCGTCTGTACCTGGTTGGCGGTGCCGTACGTGATGCCGTAGTGGACCGGCTGACGCCCAGCGCCGATCTCGACTTCACCACCGACGCCCTGCCTGACCTGACGGAAAAGCTGCTGTCAGGGTGGGCGGACACCATCTGGCTACAAGGCAAGCGCTTCGGCACCATCGGTGCCAGCAAGTCCGGCCGGCGCCTAGAAGTGACGACGCACCGGGCGGAGGAGTACGGCACCACCTCGCGCAAGCCCGACGTAGCCTTCTCGTCCGCGATCGAAGCCGATCTGTCCAGGCGCGACTTCACCATAAACGCCATGGCGCTGTCGTTACCTGATCTGAGCCTGATCGACCCTTTCGAGGGTGTAGCTGACCTGGCTGCGGGACGCCTACGCACACCCCTGGCTCCCGAGGTCTCCTTCAGCGACGACCCCCTCCGGATGCTGCGGGCCGCCCGCTTCATCGCCGGCTACTCCATGGTGCCCGTCCCCGAGCTCTTCGAGGCGGCGGCGCAAATGCGCGGCCGGCTGGACATCGTCTCAGACGAGCGGGTACGCGACGAGCTCGACAAGCTGATGGTCGTGCCCGACCCGTCGGCTGGGCTGTGGTTCCTGGTCAATACTGGGCTGGCCGAAGAGTTCCTACCCGAGCTGCCGGCGCTCGCCGTTGAGCAGGACCCTGTGCACCGTCACAAAGACGTCCTGGCCCACACAATTGCCGTTGTCCAGCGGGCGCGCGCCGAGCGGGTGGTGCGCCTGGCCGCTCTCTTCCATGACATTGGCAAACCGAAGACCCGCTCCTTTGGTCCTGAGGGAGTGAGCTTTCACCACCACGAGCTGGTTGGAGCTCGCATGACTCGCGACCGCATGCGCGCCCTTCGCTACCCGGCAGAGGACATCGAAAAGGTGAGCCGCCTGGTCGAGCTCCACCTACGGTTTCATACCTACGGTATGGGCTGGACTGACAGCGCCGTGCGTAGGTACGTACGCGACGCTGGCGACCTGCTTGATCAACTGAACGAGCTGACCCGGGCCGACTGCACCACTCGCAACCTCGCCCGCGCCCAGGCGCTCTCCCGGAGGATGGACGAGCTCGAAGCCCGCATCGCTGAACTGTCGGAGAGAGAGCAGTTGGCGGCCATTCGACCTGACCTGGACGGCCAAGCCGTCATGGCCCACCTCGGCATCCCCCCAGGCCCCCTTGTCGGCCGTGCCCTGGCTCACCTGCTCGAACTGCGGCTGGAGGAAGGGCCCCACTCCTTCGATGAGGCCATCAAGCTCCTTGATGCCTGGTGGGTGGGACAGCCTGAAGCACGTTCTGACAGGTAGGGGCGGAAATGCCCCTGCGGGCGGACCTGCCGCCTGGGGAGAGCGGGCGTGGGGCCCCGGGCACCGCAGTAGGCTGGTGAGGTGGCTCCCAGCAGGACCGCAGATCACCCCCCACCGCTCAGTAGTGGCTGGGCGGCCAGGTACGCTGCACTACCAACACCATGAGCCTTCTGACACCAGCAACCAGTGATGACCGGCCCTTCCGCATCGCGGGGACCGTCGACTACCGATTAGCCAGGAATGCTGTCCTCAGCGAATACCGCAAGGGGCACTTGTCGCGCCTTGACGTCTGCGACGCGCACCCCCAGCTGTTGAGGGCCGCGCTGGATGCGGGTGAGGACCTGCAGGAAACCTGCCCCGTTTGCAAGCAGGCCAACCTGAAACTTGTCTCCTATGCCTTCGGGCCACGCTTACCCCCTTCGGGCCGGTGCGTCGCCAGCTCCGCCGAACTGGCGAAGCTTGCCCGGCGTGCGCGCGATCTGTCCTGCTACGTCGTCGAGGTTTGCCCGTCCTGCTGGTGGAACCATCTGAGCAAGGTTGTCTCCATCTGTGGCTCTCCTTTCTCAGGCTGACGCTGGTCCCAGGCGAACTGGCGCCAGGAGCAAGACGTTGACCTCGGTGGGGCGGGGACTTCGGTGGGGCGGGTAGCGTGGCAGGGCGGCCGGTAGCCAACGGGGCGCTGGACCGCTGGGAGGTGATCGCAAATGACTGTGCCAACCGCAGCAGGTGTGCGGGCCAGCAAGGGGAGACCCGAACCGCTGGTTATGGTCACCGCCTACGACGCCCCGAGTGCCCGCGCCGTGGCGGCCGCGGGAGTCGACGTCATATTGGTCGGGGACTCGCTCGCCATGGTCGTGTTGGGCTACGACGACACGCTCCATGTCACCATGCGCGACCTGGTCCGGCATACCTCAGCCGTCGCCAGAACAGCCCCACCACAGCTTGTGGTGGCTGATATGCCGTGGACCAGCTTCCACCTTGGCCCTTCCAAGGCTGCCCGCAACGCAGCCAAGCTGATCCGGGCAGGTGCTGGAGCCGTCAAGTTGGAAGGTGGCCTGAAGCGGCTCGAAGCGGTCCGGGCGGTCCTCGATACAGAGGTGCCCGTCATGGGTCACCTGGGTTTGACCCCGCAGTCCTTGCACATGATGGGGGGCTTCCGTGTCCAAGGGAGGGAACCTGCAGCAGCAAAGGTGCTGGTCGAGGAGGCCATCGCGCTCGCGGAAGCTGGTTGCTTCGCCATAGTGCTCGAGGGTATGCCGGCCCGAGTGGCTGAGGAGGTGACCCGGGCAGTCACCGTGCCCACCTTCGGCATCGGTGCCGGCAACTCGTGCGACGGTCAGGTGCTGGTGTTCCATGACATCGTCGGCCTGGGGGGGCCACGAGCTCCCCGCTTTGCCCGCCAGTACGCCGATCTCGAAGCCTTGGCCCGCCAGGCCGTCTCGGATTGGTCGGCCGACGTCAGGTCACGGCGCTTCCCATCCGCTTCCGAGACGTACAGCTAGTGCTGGGCCCGCTTGGGCCTGGCCCCTTCGCCGGCCGTCACCACAAGCCGCCATTGTTAGATGCCCGATCGCCCGACCAGCCTCAATGGCCCGGGAAGCCCAGGTCGGGCATTACTGTCACTGCCCCCTGCAAGGCTGGTGACGATGGAACTCTCGCAGGCGTCAGCTACCATGGCATCCGCACCAGGTCGACCGGGGGACACGAGCCCTACGGGACTATATAGCCCTGCTCCGGAAAGCCCGGAGCCCGGACTGATCGGCAAGGCCGGTCGGTCCTGCCCACAGGGAAAGGTAGGTGAGCCGCTCATGCGGCCCTATGAAGTCATGGTCATCCTTGACGCCAGCCTTGAAGACGACGCCGTCAGGACGATGGTGGACCGGTTCAGCCAGCAGTTGACCGCCGCGGGAGCCAAGTCTGTCCGCGTGCACAACTGGGGCAAGCGCCGCTTCGCTTACCCGCTGCACCACCGCAACGAGGGGCACTATGTGGTCATCGAAGCCAACGCACAGCCCGAGGCCATCGGTGAGCTCAACCGGCTGCTAGGCCTCGCTGACGAGGTACTGAGGCACAAGGTCATCCGCCTCCCCGAGCGTGCCGCCGGTCGCTCGCGCCCTGCGCCGTCCCAGGAGCCCACCGTAGCCGTGGCCGCCAATACGAACGGAGCATGAAGAAATGGCACAAGACAACAACACGGTCCACATTGTCGGCAACCTTACTCGGGAGCCCGAGCTTCGCTTTACACCCAACGGGCAAGCAACCGCCACTTTCGGAGTCGCCGTCAACCGTACATGGGTCGACCGCCAGACCCAGGAGAGGCGAGAGTCCACTTCGTTCTTCGACGTCGTATCCTGGGGGAACTTGGCGGAGAACGCCGCCACTTCGCTCGCGCGCGGAATGAGGGTAGTCGTCGTCGGGAGGCTCGATCAACGATCGTGGGAGACCCAGGAGGGTGAGCGTCGCTCGAAGATCGAGATAACAGCCGACGAAATCGCGCCCAGCTTGCGGTGGTCCTCTGTAAAGGTCACCAAGAATGAAAGACGTAGCCCGGAGCCTCACAACGGCGAGGGCGGGACCGTCGAGCACGCCCCGGTCGTCGCCGAACACGCACCGTACCGGCCGCCGGCCCACGAGCCCGCACCGGTCGGTTACGGTACCGACCACGAGGATGAGGAGCCCTTTTAGCGGTGGCACGCACTAACGACCGAGATCGCGGCACCAAACGAGTTCCCCGAGAGACACGCCCCCGGGGCAAGAAGAAGGTCTGCGTCTTCTGTAAAGACCACTCCGAGTGGGTTGACTACAAAGACATCAACCTGCTCAGGCGGTTCATGAGCGACAGGGGCAAGATACGGTCCAGGCGGGTGACGGGCAACTGCACCCAGCACCAGCGCGAAGTGCAAGCTGCCATCAAGACAGCGAGAGAACTCGCCTTGCTTCCCTACTTGCAACGCACAGTGAGCGAGCGCGGCCCAGGCCGCGCTCGGCCCGGTGCGGGACGGCCCGACGGGCCCTCCCGTTCCGAGCACGAGGCTGGTGCCGAACATGAGACGGGGGACTACGACGTCGAAGACGTCGAGTCAGAAGACAGCAAGCCGGAGGTTCGAGCATGACCAGGGTCGTACTTCGCGGTGATGTCCCCAACTTGGGTACCAAAGGAGACATCCGCGAAGTTGCTGATGGCTATGCACGCAACTTCCTGCTCCCCAGGGGCCATGCCATCCTGGCGACCGATGGAGCGGACCGCCAGGCGGCCAGCATGCGCCGGGCGCGCGACGTCAAGGACGCCCATGACCGCCAAGCAGCCGAAGCTATCGCCCGGGCACTGGTCCCGGTTGTGATCCGCATCTCAGCTCGCTCCGGCCCGGAGGGTAAGCTCTTCGGCTCAGTTACCTCAGCTAATATTGCCGACGCGATCGCCGACCAGACTGGAGTCGTTGTCGAACGCCATCGTCTCCAGCTTGCTGAGCCCATCAAGACATTGGGTACCCACCAAGTGCCCGTTAAGCTGCATACTGGCGTTGAGTTCCCCGTGACGGTAGAAGTGGTCAAGGGATGACAGCTCTCTAAGCGACGTAGCGCCATAGACCTTCGCTCGATCCCACCCTCAGCTCTCAAGGTAATTATGAGGCTTTACGCGGGCCAACGGTTCGAGCGAAGGTCCTTCAAGAACGGGCCATGTTGGCAAACCGCGTATAATGATCCAGAAAGGCGAGCTGGCTTACGCCCGTCGGCCCATTGCGGTGCTTCGCAATGATTATCTCAGCCGAACCTTTATCTTGCGAATCCTTATTGTAGACTTCGTCCCGGTAGATAAACAGGACTACATCTGCATCCTGCTCAAGGGACCCAGATTCCCGTAGATCCGCCAGCACAGGTCGCTTATCTGCTCGCGCTTCAAGGTTTCGAGAAAGCTGTGAAAGGGCCACCACGGGCACAGATAGCTCACGGGCCAGGATCTTCAAGCCCCGGCTGATCTCTGAAACCTCTACCTGCCGGTTTTCGGCTGCGTCTCGACCAGACATCAGTTGCAGGTAGTCCACCACTACGAGCCCAAGGCCCTCCCTGCTCTTTAGCCGTC
>JAKAWM010000202.1 GCA_021827285.1 Actinomycetes bacterium
CGGACCAGGTGGCGGCGCACCACGGGAGCCTCTCGGCTGAGCGGCGCCGGCGCACGGAGGCGCGCCTGCGGGCCGGGGACCTGAGAGCGCTGGTGGCCACCGCCTCGCTGGAGCTGGGCATCGACATTGGGCCGGTGGAGCTTGTATGCCAGGTTGGCTCCCCGCGCTCGATCGCTACGCTGCTGCAAAGAGTGGGCCGCTCCAACCACTCTCGCCACGGCGTGCCCGAGGGGGTCATCTTCCCCACCACCCGCGACGAACTGGTGGAGTGTGCTGCGCTCCTGTCCGCCATCCGGAGGGGCCGGCTCGATACCGTGGTGGCGCCGGTGGCCCCGCTCGACATCCTGGCCCAGCAGGTTGTGGCGGAGGTGGCGGCGGCGGGGGAGTGGCCCGAGGACGACCTCTTCGAGCTGGCCCGTAAGGCCGGTCCGTACAGTACGCTCAAGCGGGACGATTTTGAAGCGGTCGTCGAAGTGCTGTCTGAGGGTGTGCCCACAGGCAGGGGGACGCGCCTGGCCTACCTGCACCGCGACCGCGTCAACGGGGTGCTGCGGCCCAGGCGGGGGGCCCGGCTGGCGGCCCTCACGAGCGGGGGGGCCATCCCCGAGGTGGGCGACTACCGCGTCGTGGCCGAGCCTGACGATACCTTCGTGGGGACGGTCAATGAGGACTTCGCCGTCGAGTCGATGGCGGGTGACGTCTTTCTCTTGGGGACACACGCTTGGCGCATCCGCCGCATCACGCCCGGTCAAGTCCGGGTCGTCGATGCCGAAGGCGCTCGGCCCAACATACCGTTCTGGTTGGGCGAAGCCCCCAGCCGTACTGCTGAGCTCTCAGAAGAAGTTTCCCGCCTGCGCCAGCGGGTAAGCGAAGCGCTGCTGGCCGGGCCGGCGGCGGCGGTCGGCCTGGTGGAGGAGCTTTGCGGCGTCGGGCCGGACGCGGCCGAGCAGGTCGTGGCTTACCTCTCTACTGGTCTCGGACAGCTAGGGGTGCTCCCGACACAGGAGGATGTCGTTTTCGAGAGGTTCTTCGACGATGCCGGTGGGATGCAACTGGTCGTGCACTGTCCGTTTGGTGGTCGGGTCAACAGGGCGCTCGGCCTGGCCTTGCGAAAAAGGTTCTGCGTTACCTTTGACTTCGAGCTGCAAGCGGCGGCCAGCGACGACGCCGTGTTGCTGTCATTGGGCCCGCAGCACAGCTTCCCGCTTTCGTCCGCTCCGCGGCTCCTGCACCCGGGGACGGTGCGCACGACGTTGGAGCAAGCTCTGCTGGCGTCGCCCATGTTCAGCTCGAGGTGGCGTTGGGATCTCAACCGCTCCCTCGCCGTATTGCGTTTCCGGGGAGGCAAGAAGAACCCCCTTCCGGTCCAGCGGATGGAGGCGGACGACCTCATGGCCGCGGTTTTCCCCGCCCTCGCCGCCTGCCAGGAAAACACCCCGCCCGGCCCGGTGCCCATACCCGACCACGTGCTGGTGCGCCAGGTCATCGACGACTGCCTAAACGAAGCGATGGACGTGAACGGGTTGGAGCGCCTCGTAGGACGCCTCCACTCTGGCGAGGTGCGGGCTCACTTCGTGGACTCAGTCGAGCCTTCGGTGCTCTCGCATGAGATCGTGAACAGCCAGCCCTACACCTATCTCGACGATGCCCCTCTCGAAGAGAGGCGCTCCCGCCAGGTCCAGCTGCGGCGGGGACTGCCGGTCGAAGCCCGGGATCTGTCGCACTTGGACGCGGCGGCCGTGGAAAAGGTCCGGGAGGAAGTGGCGCCCGCCTTGCGTGACGCCGAGGAGCTCCACGACCTGTTGCTCACGGCCGTGGTCCATAAGCCCAAGGCCGAGTGGCAAACCTGGTTTGGCGAGCTGGTGGCGGCGAGAAGGGCGATGCAAGTGCACGCCTCGGCCGGGTCTATGTGGTGTGCGACAGAGAGGCGTCCTGAAGTAGAGGCGCTCTTCCCAGGGTCTCGCTTCCGCCCCGACCTCAGCCTGGGCGGCCTGGCCGGCGCGCCGCCCGACGCTGACATTGCCGCTGCCCAGGTCCTAAGGGGCCACCTCGAACTGGCTGGGCCCACAACGGTGGACGCACTGGCCGAACGCAGCCAGCTGGCCGAAACCCGGGTGTTGGTCGGTCTCGCCCGGCTCGAGGCGGAGGGGTTCGCCATGCAGGGCCGCTTCGACCCTGCTCTCGGGGAGGCGACGCAGTGGTGCGCCCGCCACCTCCTGGCTCGCATCCACAGTTACACCCAGGGCCGGCTGAGGCGGGTGGTGCAGCCGGCCACTACGCAGGACTTCATGCGTTTTCTGCTCCGGTGGCAGCATGTTCTGACCGGTACCCAGCGGCAGGGCCTGGCCGGCCTCTTAGCGGTGATCGAGCAGCTGCAGGGCTTTGAGCTGGCCGCCGGCGCCTGGGAGGAGAGCGTGCTGCCTGCCCGGGTCGAGGGCTACCAGCGCCACTGGCTGGAAGATCTCTGCCTTTCGGGCGAGGTCACTTGGGGCCGGCTCTCATTGCGTGCCCCGGGACCGGCCGGCCAGCCCCGGCGCGGGGCATCAACGCCCTCTCGTGCCACGCCAGTCACCTTCGCCCTCCGGGCCGATCTGGCGTGGCTACTGCCCGCGACAAGGGGCACGTCCATGCCCGAGGAACCGCCCCATGGGGCGGCCAAGGACATCTTGGAAGTGCTCCGCGCTCGGGGAGCCACTTTCGCCTCGGAGCTGCCCGCTCTCAGCCGCCGCCTACCCCTCGATGTCGATGAGGGGCTCTGGGACCTGGTGGCGCGGGGCATGGTAACCTCCGACGGTTTTGCCGCTGTGCGTTCGCTCTTTTCGGGCCGCAACGTCGCCTCGAGGCGCCACCTGCCACCGCGCCAGCGGCTGGGCCTGCGGCCCCGTCCCGGTGCCCCCCGAGCCGAAGGACGCTGGGCGCTGCTGCCCACCGTCACCGAGCCGGCTGAACCCTTGGACCAATTGGCCGAGCTCGTCGCTGGGCAGCTGGTCGCCCGTTGGGGCGTCGTCTTTTGGGACCTGGCCGCCTATGAAGACCTGGCCGTCCCGTGGCGGCAGCTCCTGTGGGCCTTACGGCGCTTCGAGGCGCGGGGCCTGGCCCGGGGCGGGCGGTTCGTGAACGGTTTTGCCGGCGAGCAGTACGCGTTGCCCGAGGCGCTTGATGAGCTAAGTCATGTGCGCCGGGCGGGGACCGGTGGTGAGGTGGTACGGGTTTCGGCGGCTGACCCGCTCAACCTCACTGGCATTTTGCTGCCCGGCAAGCGAGTGCCGGCGTTGCGTACCGGTAGCGTGACCTATCGCGACGGCCTGCCCATCGAAGCGCCAGCTGGCGACGCTGAACGCGGGCCCGCCTCGCAAGAGCTGGCCGCGCCGGCGTGGTGAGTTGCGAGGACGCCCTCAGTCGTTAGGCAACTGGTACCGGGCGACCGAAAATCCCAGCAGTAGCGGGACATCGACGGCAAAGACGGCCAGCATGAGAGTGAGCACGACCAGGGTCGAACCGCGGGTACCGTCCAGGATGAAAACGTACTCGAGCATCCCGGTTATAACCAGGTAGGCCAGAAGCGCCCACTTCACCACGAGAAAGAAAGGTCTCCAGGCGAAGTCGCGCAGCCGGCCCAGTTGAAGGCAATCCACCAAAGTGGTGGCGCCCCCGATCGAAAGCAGCACGGTGGCAACGCCTAGTGGGGGGCGGGCGGGCAGGTGGGAGGCCATGAAAATGCCCCCGGCAATTACGAAGGCCATGGAAATGACCGCCATGGTGGCGACGGGAGGAAGGCTGCGCGGGCCAACGGTGGGCGGTGCGGCTTGACCGCTCATGACGAGGCCAACTTGGTCATGATCACCAGGGTGGCGATCTGCATGGCACCGGTTATCCCGGCTGTGTAAATAAAGCGCCGCATGAGCTTGCCGATGAGAGCGCCGTTGGGTGCCGGTTTACGCAATTCGAACAGCACCGCCAGGTTGGCAGGCTCTAGGAGGCCGATGGCGATGATCGCCATTACCCCGACGACGACGAACGACGCCACCACCCAGGGGTGTTGTGGGTGGGACGAATAGAGGTAACCGACGTGGCGGGCCAGCTGCCACCCGGCGGTGAGGGTGGCGATCACGAGGGTCGGCATGAGGAGGACCATCTTGGGCATTAGGCGCTTGGACAGCTCGACCCGAGCGGGCACCGGCAGGCGCCCCATGATGGGGCCAATGACGAAGCCCAAGAACAGGTCGATCCCCGTCCAGAGGGCACCGCTAACCACGTGGAAGAAATCGAGCGGCCACAGGTCGTTGACGGCTACGGCGACCACCAGGCCGACCAGGTAGGCAGCGACGAAGGGAAGCCCGAGCACCGGGACGATCTGCAACGGTTTGCTAGGCGCCAGGCCGGCTCGGGCGGCCGCGGGACCGCCGAGCGTGGCGGCCAGGGAGGGTGACGCGAGGTCCGAAACCACATCAGCCATGTCGTGCCCTTCTTTTAGGACCCTTGGATCATGTCACCGCGGCTAGGGGTAGTCAAGGACTTAGGGCTGGCGCACAAAAAGCGCAGAGCCTCAAGGCCGTGGATCAGCCGGGGCTAACACGAGCCGTAAGGCCAGCCAGGAAGATGGGCCCTGTCCCGCTGGGCCCTTGTGCCCTGCCCGGGGAGGGCCGGCCCCACGTAGCCTCGGGTTATGTGCCTGGGGATCCCTTGCCAAGTGGACAGCCTCGTTGCTGACCAGGCCGAGCTGGCCTGGGTCGATGTCGCCGGGGCACGCCGCAAGGTGAGCATCGCCCTCTTGGACGGCGAGGACGTGGGGCCGGGCGATTGGGTGCTGGTGCACGTCGGCTTCGCGCTGTCCAAACTCGACGAGGCGGAGGCACAAGCCACCCTCGAACTGCTCGAGGGGATGAACAAGGCCTACCGGGACGAACTGGATGCCCTATCCCGCTCCGACATCGGTTAGGCGGAGGCTTTTCCGTGCGCTTCGTCGATGAGTACCGGGATCCGGGTAAGGCGCGCGCCCTGGCCAGCCAGATAGAGGCGGCGTGCCTGCCGGGGCGCCGGTACAAGCTGATGGAGGTGTGCGGGGGGCACACGTACACCATTTTCAAGCACGGGCTGGAGGACTATCTCCCCGACGCCGTCACCCTCGTGCACGGCCCCGGGTGCCCGGTGTGCGTGATCCCCATGGGAAGGGTGGACGATGCCATTTCTATTGCTAGCCGGCCGGGCGTGACCATGGCGACCTTCGGCGACTTGCTGAGGGTCCCTGGCCGGCACGGTTCGTTCCTGGACGCCAAGGCGAAGGGAGCGGACATAAAGATGGTGTACTCGCCTTTGGACGCCCTGCGCCTGGCCCGGGAACTACCCGACCGCCAGGTGGTGTTCATGGCCATCGGGTTCGAGACGACAGCCCCCTCGAGCGCGGTGACGGTCCTGCAGGCACAGGCAGAAGGCCTGCGCAACTTCTCCATATTTTGTAACCACGTCACCATCATCCCGCCCTTGCGGGCCATCCTCGACTCAGCCGAGGTCGACCTGGACGGGTTCATCGGCCCCGGCCACGTTTCCGCCGTGATCGGCTGCCGCCCTTACGAAGTCATAGCCAACGAGTACAAAAAGCCGCTCGTGGTCGCCGGCTTCGAGCCCTTGGACTTGCTCCAAGCCATCTACATGCTTGTCCGCCAATTGTCCGAGGGGCGCAGCGTAGTCGAGAACCAGTACTCGAGGGTTGTCCCCTGGGAGGGCAATCCCGCTGCCCTAGAAGTCATGGATAAGACCATGGAGTTGCGGCCCACGTTCGAGTGGAGGGGCCTTGGCAATATCGCCTATTCAGCGCTCAAGCTCAAGGAAGAATACGCCGCTTTCGACGCCGAGCGCCGCTTCGAG
>JAKAWM010000203.1 GCA_021827285.1 Actinomycetes bacterium
CACCGCCGTCGGGTAACCGACGGCTGCTTGAGACGTGCAACTAGAGCACACTCACAAGCAACGGCTGACACCGCTCGACGGGCTGGTGATGACCATCCGCCGTGGAGGTACCGATCCCGCGCTGCTCGACATGCTTAACCGTCGTGGCCTGTCTGTCAGTGTGGGCGTCTCGGCCCTCTCGTCGACCGGTAGTCCGTGGTGAATGCCGAGGACGTGCAGGTACCGAGCACGCGGTCGCAGGCGGGCAGGAGCGTCTCGTCAGCGAGGCGAGCGAGGCGGGGCACGGTCAAGGAGATGTGGTGTCACGGGTACGCGAAACCAGACGCACTTCTGCCTGCTTTCCATCTCTTCTACTCCCCAGCACGCTGACATTTGCTGCACTATGCGCAGGCCCCACCCTCCTACGTCGCCAGGGCGGGCCGGGAGCACAAGCGGGGATTTCGGGCTGCCGTCAATTACGCCGATATGTAGGCTGTCGTCACCCATGATGACCTCCACCTTGATCCGCGGGCCGGACGTGTGCAAGATCGCGTTGTTCACCAGTTCGCTGGTGAGCAGGACCGCCGCGTCCATATCGATAGCATCGGCGATTGGCGCCAGCACCTCGCTCAAGAAGCGACGGCACGCCGCGGCGCTCGCGGGTGCCCGTGGGAACATCTGAGAAGCGCGTGAAAAGGCATCCGCCACATCTTTATTGGGTACCCAATCAGGCACCTCCTCAATCTTGCCGATGCACCGACTGCCCCGTCCGGCTATGCCAAGGAGCCCGCAGCTTATCCGTCGGCACATCTACCCGATGTCCCGTCCTACGGGCCCGTCGGACGTCTTGGCCGGCAGGCCACGTCTTGGCCCCGAACCCGTCGCCGAGGCGCTCCGCCAGGTTCCGCTCGCGACGTACAGGGCTCGTCTGACCACGTTGAGTGCGAATCATCGGCGCAAGGTGGGGCTAGACAGTTCCCGCCATCCGTTGCTAATATACTTGATCTTGCAGCAAATGAGCGAAAGGGTGGGTCATGGCGCCAGTGCCGGGCACGGCAGCGCATGACGAGGTCAGGGTGCACGTAGCGGGCTACGAGGGCGTCCTTTCGGCGAGGAAAACAGCGAGAGAGATGGCCGTGAAGCTCGGCTTCACGCTCGCGGACACGACCAGGGTGACTACTGCGGTGTCGGAGGTGGCCCGCAACATCGCCCGCTTTGCGTGGTCCGGCGTGGTCGTGTTGAAGGCGGAGCACTCTCACGGGACGCCGGCGCTCACGGTGGAGGCCATAGATTCGGGCCCGGGGATCCCGGACCTGAACCTTGCGGTGGAAGACGGGCACGGGACGGTTGATGGCCTAGGCCTGGGCCTGTCGAGCGCTCGTCAACTAATGGACGAGTTCAGCGTTGTGTCCCGTGCGGGGGAGGGGACCACAATCAAGATGCGTAAGAGCGCCTGAGGCGCCTCAACGGGGCGAAGTGCCAAGGGTGGCCGCCTTCGAAGCGGGCTATGCCAGCGCCCTGGAGAGCCACCTTCGAGGCCCGGGGGAGGCAGGCTTGGACGTGGCCCAGGACCTGGGCCGCCGAGCCGTGCGAGAGGGTTTTGGGGTGCTTGAGGTCGTGGTCACGCACGAAAGAGTGCTCGCGGCTGCGGGCTTCCCGCGCGAGGCTGTAGGAGAGACGCCAGGCGAAGCGGCCCACCCCGCGCTGGACTTCTTGCTCCAGGTCTTGGTGGCGTTCGATGCCCCGAGGTCGAACTTCGAGGAGGTACGCGAACAGCTTGGTTTCCGGCACCGGCAGGTGGAGCAGTTGCGTGCGCTCACGGAAGCTTCGTTCAAGATGCTTTCCACTTTCGACCCTGACGACCGGCTCTTGCTCCTCGAGGAGGCTGCGGCCGTATCGCTTTCGGGCGCCTCCGTGGCGACCGCTCCCGGTGACCAAGCAGAACAGGAGCTCTTCGCCAAGCTGCCAGCAGGCGCTCGGGAGGCCTTCGGGGGTTTCAAGGCGGGGGAGAACTTCGCCCGGGCGTCGTGGGTGATAGACGGAAATCTCATGCACCTGCTGGTGGCGCGCGCCCCGACGCCGATTGGGGCCGGCCCCGTGATAGCCGCATGGAAGCAAGGCGACGACTTCTCCGACCTGGACAGGGCCTTGTTCGGCCAGCTAAGCCAGCTTGGGTCAGTGGCGGTCACCAACGCCCGGCTCTTTGAGCGCGAGCGCGACATTGCGGTCGTCCTCCAGCGGTCACTCTTGCCTATAGCGCCCCAGAGCACCCATGGCCTCGAGTTGGCCACTTGTTACATCCCCGCCCACCCCGGGGCGAGCGTCGGGGGCGACTGGTTCGACGCCTTCGAGCTGCCGGGTGAGCGTCTCGGGTTGGTCATCGGGGACGTCATGGGCCACGACATCCTCTCTGCCGCCATCATGGGCCAGTTCCGCATGGCGGTGCGCGCCTACGCCCTTGAGGGTCACTCGCCGGCGGGGGTACTAGACCGAGTGGAGAACCTGTGCTCGGTCCTGGTCGGTGACAGCTACGCGACCTTGCTCCACGCGACAGTCGGGGCAGGCGGTGAGCTCCGTTTTGCCAACGCCGGTCATCCCGCACCGGTGGTGATCAGCCCGGCCGTCCGAGCTAATTTTCTCGAGGGTGGGCTCTCTGTGCCGGTCTGCATAGGGGTGCCGGCACCCACGCGCCCCGAGCACTGCGCCGTCTTCCCCAGCGGGACAACCCTGTTCTTCTACACTGACGGGCTAATCGAGAGACGCGGGTCCTCGTTGGACACCCGCCTGGCAGCGCTCCTCGACGCCTTGGGCGAGGCACCGGGGCCCATGGTCGGGCACCTGCAGGCTTGGTGCAACGAGGTGGTGGCGCGCCTCACTGGTGAGGGACCGGACGACGACGTGTGTGTCTTGGCCGTGAGGCTGGCTGGCCCCAAATATGTCCGGGGTAAGCCCGCGAACCCTGAAGTCTCCGGTGCGACCGCTTGCCGTTAGGCAAGCCCCCCCACTTGTCCGCCGAAACGGCATGCGTCAGCACCCATGACCTACCACCCGCGGTTTGGGCAACCGCGCTCTGGGCAGTAGACGAATGATTTTGGTCCCAACGCTAGGGAGATAGCGCTAGGGAGGTACCTTAGGGCATGGCTTCTACGCCACTGGTTGGTGGCGGTGATTTCATCGATGAGAACCCGTCACGCTGACAAGTCGGCCTCGAGAGACCTAAAGCGGTGCTGATAGGCCTTTTCGGTCACGGGCGATGAGGACCTGTCGCCGGAGTGGGGCAAGCTCGTACTATTGGAGCCTTGGATACAGGCCCGGCTATAGGAGTGGACATCGGCGGCACCAAAGTGCTGGCTGTACGGTTGAGCCCAGCCGGCGAAGTAGAGGCTTGGGCCAAGCTGCGCACGCCGGTCCGCGCCGGTGACGTCATCGAAACGGTGCTCGTCGGCGTAGCCCAAGTGACAGAGGGGGCGAGCGAAAGGTCTAGCACGCTGCCACTAGGTGTCGGTTTCCCGGGCATGCTCGACCGCAACGGCACCGCTCATTTCTGCCCGCACCTGCACAGCGTGGACGGGATGGACCTGCGCCAACTCCTGGCTGAACACCGTGACCCTGGCGCGAGCACCGTGGTTCTCAACGACGCTACGGCTGCCTGCTGGGCGGAACATTCAGTCGGAGCCGCGCAGGGCTTTGACGATGTGCTGATGGTGACCCTCGGGACGGGGATCGGGGGCGGCATGGTGGTCGATGGTCGCCTGCTCGAGGGCGCGCACGGCTTTGCCGGCGAGATCGGCCACATGGTCATCGACCCCCACGGGCCACCCTGCCCGTGCGGGAAGCGCGGCTGCTGGGAGCGGTTCGCGTCCGGGGACGGACTTGGTCGCCTGGCGCGCGAGGTGGCCTTGGCCGGGAGGCTGGACTGTGCCGTGAAGGCGGCCGGGGGCGACGCTGAAGCCGTACGCGGTGAGCACGTGACCGAAGCCGCCCTCGACGGTCGTCCTGAGGCCTTGGCGGTTATGAAGGAGTTTGCCTGGTGGCTGGCCCTTGGGCTGGCCAACTTGTCCAACGTCCTCGACCCCTCGATCATAGTCCTGGGCGGGGGGCTCATCGAGGCCGAGCAGGCAGTGATGGAGCCGCTACGCGACGCCTTCGCCGACCTCGTCGAAGCCCCCGAGGCGCGCAGGATACGGGTTGTCCCGGCCCAGTTGGGAGAGAAAGCGGGAGCAGTGGGAGCCGCCCTGTTGGCCGCCCAGCGGGCGGGCTGAGAGTGCCGGACCGGCAAGTTGTCAATCACTTGCGGGTCGGTAATAACCACCGAAATTTCCTGTACCCTACGGGTATTCTACCGGGGCACTAGGACTTTCTAACAAGGTCTTGACCAGCTCCTTTGCAGCCAAGTCGGTGGTGTGGGCGCGGAGGGGATCGAACCCTCATGCTCTTAGGCGGCAGGGTTTAAGCCCGCTGTGTCTACCGATTTCACCACGCGCCCGAGTTTGAGGTCGCGAGTACGGCCTCCAGGAACCTTCGGCTAGTTGCTGCCCCGACAACGCCTACTGGCCCCAGCGCGAGTCTCCGTCGCAAACGGGCGAAGGTTGCCTGTCGTGGCACCGGTCGTCAGTTTAGGGGCCAGCCGAGGCCGTCCCGGTAGCTGAGTCCCAGTTGTTGGGACAGCCGTTGTCGGGTGGGTGCGGCAAGGCCCCGTGGGCACGGAAGAGCTGGCAAAGGTGGTGGGGGACAGGCAGAGCTGGTAGCGTGTCGCGGTGGCGATCGCTGCTGCTTTGTTTGCCGCGCTCCTCTTCGCGTTGGCCTCAGTTTTCCAGCAGCGGGAAGCAGAGTGCCAGCCACGCAACAAATCGCTCAGACTTAGCCTGGTCGCCCGGCTCGCCACTAGGCCTCGATGGTTGATTGGCTTGTGTTTCGACGCGGCTGGCTATGGCTGCCAGTGGGTGGCTTTGTCCAGGGGCTCCCTGGTGCTCGTGCAGCCGCTCTTGGTAGTGAGCCTGCTGTTCGCCCTGCCCATTAAGGCCAGGCTGGTCCCGTACCGGATGCGCAGCTGGGACTGGAGCGGGGCCTTGCTCACAACCGCTGGTCTCGGTGTGTTCCTATTTGTCAGCCACCCCACAGCCGGCCACCCGACTGTGCCTGGCAGCGCTTGGGCTGCCCTTCTTTTCGTTACTGCCTTGGTGGCCGGCACGCTGGTGGTCTTGGGTCGTGAATGCAGCCCGCGTTGGAGGGCGATGGCTTTTGGCACAGCCGGGGGGGTGGTCTTCGGGACGTCGGCTGCCCTGACGAAGGACAGTGCTCACCTGCTCTCGTTGGGGGTCGGGTCGTTGTTGTCCAGCTGGCAGCCATATGCGTTGCTGGCCGCCGGGGCAGCTGGCATGGTGCTTTCTCAAAGTGCGTTCCAGGCCGGCCCTCTCGACGCCTCACTACCCACTTTGTTGGCCACGGACCCCGTCGTGAGCGTTGTGGTGGGTGCGGTTGTATTTGGGGAGTCGCTCCGAGCTGGTCTCATTGCGAGCGGCGCCGAGGTGGTTTCGTTTTCGGCCGTGGTAGCAGGGATCTTCATCCTCGCTCACACGGAAGCGACCAAGGCCGTGGGCGCGCGCCAGTTGGAGCTCTCGCCCTCCTAGAGCCGGACCTGCTGACAGACGGCTAACACACCTTGCGTGGCACGGGTGGTGGCTTTCCGTCACTCTGAGTGGCGGCAGCTCATACTGGTGGCCACCCTGGAGCACCTGACCCTTGTTTAGCGAGCGGACACCCAGATCGGA
>JAKAWM010000204.1 GCA_021827285.1 Actinomycetes bacterium
GTTGTGGTCTTCATGATATCTTGACGAACATGGAACACCCCAAATACGAGGCACCCGTCTTGCGCAGGGAGGGAAGCTTAGCTGCCTTGACTGCCGCCAACACGTTGAACAGCTACAGCGACTCCTCGAGCAAAAGCGTACACACGGACGGTGTGTCTTGAGACACTAAATCAGGAGTGACCTGCAGAGAGGGAAGGACTACTGAGCTGTTCCATTGTGGGCTCTGGTTTGTAACTTCTCTGCAGGTGTCCTCTGACTAAGCATTGTTGTTTAGGCATCCGGTTCGACGGGCCTTCGGTGAGCAGCTGCTCGCTTTAGGAGCTATGGGTTGTGGCGGTTATCATTCGTTGCTCGGGTGCCAGCGACATTATACGCGAATCCAAGGGGCGAGCCGCGAGACCTCGGTCGTGACCGGAGGAGGGTGTGCGTGAGCCCGCATGACGAGAGGACGTCTCGTTTATTAGACGTCCCAGGCGATTTGAGGATTGAGTCGGTTGAAGGCATGTCGTCGCTTGAGACCGCGGTTGGTTTTGTGTTTGGCACTGAAAGCCCTGAACCAATACGCGGCAGCGAGGACCGTACTGCCTCCGAGCTTGTAGAAACGTTGGCGGCCTTGTTGGTCCCAGCGTTGCTGCGTCAACCGTGTATAATTGAGTTCTCGGGCGGTCGGGATTCTTCGGTTTTGTTGGCGGTGGCCTTGATGGTTGCCCGCCGGGAGGGGCTTGAGGAGCCTGTAGCAGCCACGAAGCGCCACCCAGGGGTGAGCGAATCACGAGAAGACGAGTGGCAGGAGGGCTTGGTCCGTCATCTCGGTGTCACCGAGTGGGTCAAACTGGATTTCGAAGACGAGCTCGATCTAGTTGGCCCACTTGCTCAACAGTTCCTCTCTCGCTATGGCGTGGTTTGGCCGCCGATGCTGTGGTCCATGTGGCCTTTCCTGCAGCTCGCCAAGGGTGGGGCACTGGTGAGCGGGGAAGGTGGTGATGAGATGTTTGGGCCCCGGCGCTCAACGCCGGTTGCACGGCTGCTCTACGAGAGGGAAATGAGCAAGTCGGTAATAAAGCGCAGCGCGTTGGCTATCGCACCGAGGCCTTTTAGACAGGCGGTTCTGAGCCGGCACAAAGAGCAGCCCAGGGTTCCGTGGCTGCGCCCGCGTGGCCTCGCGGCCGTGACGGACCTGATAAGGAAGGAGCGCCTTGCTGAACCGTTCGATTGGCCGGCAAGCCTTTTTTGGCAGCGAAGCTTGAGGCGCGAGGCTATTTTCCTGCGCAATGCGGCAAGGCTGGCCGCCGCAGCCGATGTTCTCCGCGTGGTACCTTTCCTGGAGGCCTCTTTTCTGAGAGCTTTGGGCCGCACAGGTGGTCGTCTCGGCTACGCGAGCCGGACAGCGGTGTTGCGTGCCAACTTCAGCGGCCTGCTTCCCGATGATGTGCTCTGTCGGTCGACCAAGGCCGTGTTCAACCGCTCTTGGTTCGCCAGGCATACTCGGGACTTTGTGGCTAGGTGGGATGGCTCAGGGGTAGAGACAGACCTGGTGGATCCCGAGGTGCTCCGGTCGGAGTGGTCGAGAGAGCGCCCCAACGCGTTGAGCGACGCTCTTTTGCAGTCGGCCTGGCTTGCCCAGACGGACCCGCCTGTGCGACCCTAGGCAACATTGAGGGACCAACCGCCCTGCCCTGGGGGCCGAGGTGAGGCAGGTAAACCATGCTGGCCGCCGGTCGAATTGCGTATGCCTTATGGTGAGTTGCGTGCCTGGCTTGTACAACTCCTGGCTGCGGCGTCGGAGCAGACCACCGAGGCTAGGCAAGATTTCGTGCTGGACGCCTACTTGGTTGCGTGTGCCTTGTACCAGTGCCAAGCTGACAGGTCCCCCGCCCATCTGTCTCTGGGTTTAGGGCCTGTCCCCGGAAAACTTGTGCGTTTGATAGACGTCCTGGCGGATGAAGTGATGAGGTCCAGAGATCCTCGTGATGGGAGGGGCCCGGACCGGATTATGGCGCCGATGCAGCGCTTGAAGTCAATCTCAGCTCAGTTCAGCTTCTCGCCAGATCACTGGCGGCGGGTGGCTGGTATGCGGGCCAAGCTACCGGCGTGCTTCAGGAGCATGGACCTTTGCCCTGAAGACTGTGCGAGCCTCGCTTCGCTACTCGTTGCGGAAACAAGATTGCCTGAGGTCTCCACCCGGGGTGTCCTAGTAGCCGGAGTGAGGACGTCCGGTTGCTACCTAGCCCCGCTGGTGGTTGCCGCCCTGCGCGCGCGTGGTGTGAGGTCACATGGCTGGGTAACGGTCCGTCCAGACAAAGAGCGCCGGCCGCAAGGGTTGGACCGCTGGACCTCGCGGCGTGCCGCAAGAGCTGGTGCCGAAGGCAGCGTCGTGGCGATTGTGGACGACCCTCCGGCGACCGGAGAAAGCGTGCGACAGGTGGCCAGTCTCCTGAGCAGTCATCTTCCGTCGAAAACGGACCTGGTTGCGTTGCTTCCGTCCTTGGGGCCGAGTGGGCAGCTTGTGGCCCATGACGCGATCTCTTCTCATGTCACCCTGGCATGGGACGACTGGCACGTGGTCCAGCAACTGCGGCCTGACAGGCTGCGTGCCGTGCTTCAGCAATCGCTGGTAGGGCGGAGCGTGGCAGGATTGAACGGGGAGGAGCTCACTGTCTGGGAATGCGTCTCTGTAGAGGCAGGGCGGCTTTCGAACCCCGGCCGGGGGCACACAAGTTGCCACGTGCGAGCGACCTTGGCGACCCGCCAAGCTGGCCCTGTCGTCTGCGATCTCCTAGTCCAAGGCGTCGGGGTCGGGTACTTGGGAGCTCACGCCCTCGAAGTGCACAGGCGCCTACAACACTGGTTGCCACGAGCTTACGGCGTCGTGGATGGTTTGCTTGTTCGGGACTATTTTCCGGAAAGAAGCCGAGTCTCAGAGCTAGATTTCCGACAAAACGCATACATGCGCCATGCCATAGTCGGCTACGTGAGCGAACGGGCTGGCAAGCTTGCCCTGGACGACAAGGTGGCTTCGGGCCGGCGCTACCTGGGCATCCTGTCAATGGGTGGGCACCATGCCAGTCGCCCCGTTCCGAGTCCCTGGCGAGTGCTAGTGGACGCGTGCGGGCCTTGGAGGGGCGCTCTGGGTCGCCTGTCCCGGGAAAAGGCGCTGGCAGCGGAAAGGCAGTTTGTGGCGGGCACGCTGCCCTGCCTGATCGACGGGGATATGGGCCCGCACCGGTGGTACCTGGTGGGTGGCAAGGGACTGTACAAAACTGCGGCGCACCAAAGAGCCCTGTCGAATTACGACCTGGAGTGTGCGGACGCGATGTTCGACGCGGTTGGCGCTGCCACGGGAGCCTGGCCTCCTCCGTCGCGCCATTGGGCCCCTGGTCCAGGTGAGCACCTCGGGGGAACCAACCGCGAGGAAGCACTGGCTGACCTGGCTGAGCGGGAGCGTCTAAACAGAGAGTTCCGTCTGGGCTGGGAGGGGGTGACGGGGGGGCCTGCTGATGCCGGGCGGTGGCTCGCCTACACGCTCTTTCAGCACTTGGCGGCTTCGCGGGATCTGCTTAGAGCCGCGGTCACCTACGGTGACCGCGGCTCTGACCAGGTGCTCGCGCTGAGGGGATGGCTGCACGGGCAGTTGGCCAACCGAGCATTGCAACGGCATCTGGGCCCCCTTTACGGGCCGACGTTGCGCCCCGCAAGGCCCGCCTCGTCTATTGTGGCCGTGGACATCGACGGAGTATTGGAAACCTATTGGATGGGAATGCCGGCAGCAAGTGCTGTCGGCCTGTCCTCGCTCCGAGCGTTGGCTGCCCACGGGTTGTGCCCTGTGTTGGCAACAGGTCGGCCTTTGGAGGAGTTGCGCTCGCGGTGCGCTGCGTACGGCCTAGAAGGCGGTGTCGCCGAGTACGGCTCGAGCATCTGGGTGACTTCGGAGGCGGTCGCTGTGACGCTGGTGCCAGCCGAGGGTGCCGACGCATTGCGGGCCCTGTGTGCTGTGCTGGATGGGTTGCCTCGTGTCTTTCTGCACCCTGGGACCATGGCGAGCGTACGCGCAAGCGTGATAACTGCGGAAGGGTTCTTGGCCCTCCCCTTGGAACTAGCCGAGCGGGCCATTGCCATAGCAGGAGCTAAGAGTGTCCTTGATCTCCACCAGGGCCGCTTTCAGACGGACTTTGTTGTGGCAACGGTGGACAAGGTGAAGGGGCTTGAGGCGCTGGCAAAGCGGTTGACTTCGGCTGAGATTGGCACTGGATGGCTGGCGGCAGCTGTTGGCGATGACGAGCCGGACGTGGAGATGCTCCGGTCTGCAGAGGTTGCGTTTGTGCCCGATCGGTGCTCGAGGTCAGCTAGAGATGCGGCGAGCGTTGTGGTGCGCGGCGACCAGGCGCAAGTGCTGCCCAGGCTCGCAAGCCAGCTCATAGGGCACCGGCCGGGCGCGTGCGGCCTTTGCCGTAAGGTTGGTGGACAAAGTGAGGGCCTTGGCGCAGTCCTTGACGGTTTGCTCGACGTCCGCCACGCCTCTGGTGTCCGGCGCTGGCTAGGGACCAATCGCGCGGTTCGCCAGCGCAGAGATCGCCGAGCTGGAGCTTAGCAGGTACAAATGGTGGGAGTTGACGCCCCAGCCAGCACGGAGACAGGAGCCGCTTACGGGCTACGCCTGGCCGGGTCTTTCAGCCCGGCCCTGGCGGGCCTCGTTGCGGTGTCAGCAGAGCACGCTGGGTGGCCTTTGGCGCGCCTCTCCTGGGGCGAGCACGTTGGGCCGCGGCCCCCAGAGGTGCGCAGCGCACATTGCGCCCTCGTTTACACCCTGGGTGGCTTCGTTAGCTCACGGCGGGAACCGCTGGCGATTGACGTGAGGGCTTGTTATTCGCCGACGGCAGCCACTGTCGTGCACCCCTACCTGGCATCGGCGGCACGGGTCGTGGCGCACTGGACCGGACGCTCCAGTTACTACGGCGGGAGCTTCGTGCTTGGTGAAGCCGCTTGGGCGTTGCTCGGGAAGCGCGGCACAGGGAAGACGACTTTGTTGTGCGAGCTGGCGAGGCTGGGCTTCCCAGTCCTTTCTGACGACGTGACGGTCCTCGACGGGATGCGAGCGCTGGTGGGGCCACGCTTGCTGGCGGTGCGGGACTTGACGCTGGCGCGTGGCCTGGCGCAACTGCCGGAGAGATCTTCGGTGGCGGGTCTACACCTTGTGCGTGCAGGCTCGTGCCCAACCGAAGCGCCGTTCGGGGGATGGGTTTTATTAGAGCGTGGGCCAAGGGTGTCGTTGAAGAGGCTGGACGCGCTCGAGCTTGTGCGGAGGGTGGCACCCTGGGTATCGGTTTGTCCCGACACGCCGGGACTGTTGCTAGAGTGGTTGGCACTTCCTGCTTGGGTGTTGGAACTGCCCGAACCCGGGTCGGTGCCCGGGAGAGACAACGTTGAACTTGCGGCTGTCGCCGTTGTTGAAGCACTGCTCAGTTTCGGTTTGCGCCAGAGTCAACGGTGAGAGATAACTGGAGAAGCCATGAAAGTTCGTAGTGAGGACGTGATGTGGAGAGAGGTGGCCGGTGAGGTGGTCATCTTGGATCTCAAGACTTCCACGTACCTGAGCACGAATGCCACCGGGACGTGTCTATGGAAGCTGCTTCAAGAAGACTGCACCCTCAAGGATTTGCAGGCATCCGTGGTGGAGACGTACGGAGTTGACATCGAGACG
>JAKAWM010000205.1 GCA_021827285.1 Actinomycetes bacterium
GCCGGCGGCGTTGCCGTCATCCGTGTTGGCGCCGCCACCGAGGTCGAGCTCAAGGAAAAAAAGCACCGTATCGAAGACGCCGTCTCGGCCACCAAAGCTGCCATCGAAGAAGGCGTCGTCCCTGGTGGCGGCTTGGCTCTCCTGCGCAGCCGGGCGGCCGTGGACAAGCTGGCCAAGTCACTGGAGGGCGACGAAGCCACCGGTGCTCATATCGTGAGCAAGGCCCTCTCCGAACCGATGTACTGGATCGCCGCCAACGCCGGCCACGAAGGCTCCGTGGTCATCGAACAGGCCCTGCACGAGTCGGGCAATGTAGGTCTGAACGCCGCCTCTGGCGAGTTCGAGGACTTGTTCAAGGCGGGCGTGATAGATCCGGCCAAGGTGACCCGGTCGGCCCTTCAAAATGCGGCTTCGGTCGCTGCGCTCCTACTTACAACCGAAGTGTCTGTGGCCGACAAGCCGGAGGAGAAGACAGCCTCTGCCGGCGCTGGCGCGGGTGCAGGCGCACCCGGTATGGGGATGATGTAGACGGGCTGGTCCATCAGCCTTCGAGAGAGCCGCAGGCTCGGGTGCAGCAGAGAACCGGGCCTGCGGGGCTCGAACCGGCCACGCCCCTAAGTTGTTAACCTGCCGTGAGCCAAATCCCGCCCAAGCACCTGCGCTCGTCTGCCGAGGGGCCTGACCAGACTAAGCCCATCAAACTTCCCCGTCCCCCGGAGCCGTCCCGCCCGGCCCGAGGGCGGTGGTCGAGGCGCGCCCTGGTCAGCGCCAATGTGATCGTGGCCATCTGCATCGTGGTCATGGCCTCCGCCTATGGCTACGTGCGTTACCGCCTCGACTCGATCCGCACCGTCCCGGGCCGAGACCTGACTCCCACGTCAGCCCAGCCCAACGGCCTGCCCGCCGGTTCCGGAGGGCTGCAGCCCGAGAACATCCTGCTCATCGGCAACGAGACCCGTCTCGGTTTGACACCCGCAGAGCAGAAGCAGTTCGGCTCGTCTCTTATCTATACGGGCCAGTTGGCCGACATCATGATGGTCCTCCACCTGGACCCGGTGAGCCGCACGGCGTCGATAATTTCGATCCCGCGTGACCTCTTCGCCCCGATGCCGTCGGGCAGCCCCGTCGGCGCTTACCAGAAGATAGACGCGGCTCTGAACGACGGGACCAACGGCCCCGACAACCTGGTCAAGGCCATCCAGGATGACCTGGGCATACCCATCAACCACTTCATCGAGCTCAACTTCAACGGCTTCATAAACAGCGTTAACGCTCTCGGCGGGATAAACGTCTACTTCCCCCGCCCGGTGTTCGACGCCGAGTCGTTGCTTTATGTACCCACGCCGGGATGTCACCACTTGAACGGTGCCCAGGCCCTGGCCCTGGTGCGTGCCCGCCACTTGCAGTACGAGCCGAAGGGCGTGAACGAGCCGCATTACAACTGGCCCTACGACCCGGAGTCCGACCTGGCCCGGATCGTCCGCACACATACGTTCATGAAGATCGTGGCCGATACGGCCAAGTCCAAGGGCCTGACAAACCCAATAACGGCCAACAATTTCATCGGGGCAGTCATCGGGCAGATGACAGTGGACCCGGGCCTCAAGGGGCAGTTGCTTTCCCTCGTACTGCACTACCGCCACCTCGATCCTGGGAGCATTCCGGAAACAACGCTGCCGGTTGCGCCGCTCTACGGCAACTACTCCTACGACTACGCAGGGATCCAGATGGGGGCGGTCGAGTTCCCCGTCCAGCCCCTGGACAACCAAGTCATAGCCGCTTGGGACCATCACGCCCTGCCCCAGCCGGTAGCCCCCAAAGCCGTGCAAGTCGTAAGCATTACGGGCAGCTATGACGCCGCCCTGACCGCTGGCCAGGAACTTTCCCGCGCCGGCCTGCACGTCGTGAGTGAAACCGCCGGGTCTGTGCCCGCCAGCCAGAGCGTGACCCTGGTGGACTATCCCCCCCACCACCAGGGCCAGGCCGTCTACGTTATGCAGCACCTGTCGGGGGCAGTGATGATGCAGCTTGACCCATCTCTCCCGGCGGGCACCATCCAAGTCGAGCTGGGTTCGACGGTGAGCGTAACCGGGGCCCACCAGCCAGCCAGTGCCACGAGTTCAACCTCAGTCCCGGGCTCGTCAACAACTACCTCGCTTCCGACGACCACCTCGGCCTCCTCTACTACCTCGTCCTCCACGACTACGGCCCCCCCGACGAGCACCAGTGGCCGGACAACGACCACGGTCCCGACCCCGGGCGGCGTGGCCCCCAATTCGGCTGCCGACCAGTTGCAGCCCTGGGACCCCCGGGCCTGTTGAGCCGGCGCTGGTAGGCTTGGCCCGATGGACAGGCCCACCCCCGACGCAGTCAAGCTCCTGGCTGCCTGGATGGAGTGGGAGAGGGGTGATGTCACCCCCGGCCGGGTTATGGCCAACTTGAAGACTGGAGGGCTGCGCGACCTCTTGGAAGGCCTCGCCGCTGGCTCAACGGACAGGGCCCCTGGCCCGCCGGCCCAGGGTGAGCAGGCCGCGTCTTGGACGCCCATCACCTGAGCCGTCCGGCTGACGGCTCGCCGCCCATACCCCGACCCCCGGGTGCCCGAGAAGGGCAACCGCCAACTTGGTACCGCCTGGCCGTTATCCGGCGTTCTGGCATCACGGTGGGCGAAGTGAAGCATGCGCTGCACGCCCGGCCCGCGCAAGGCCAAGCTCCGGCAGGCACCTCGCCCCTCGAGCTGCCTCCGTCGCGCCGTAACGAGCCCGCGGCCGTCCTGTGCCTGATGTTCGACCATGTCGGGGAGGCGAACGTGGTCTTGACCCGCCGGTCCCACCAGCTCCGTGAGCACCGAGGGCAGGTCGCCTTTCCGGGAGGCCGACTCCTGCCTGGCGAAGCGCCTTTGCAAGCTGCCCTGAGGGAAGCTCACGAGGAGGTCCGGCTCGACCCGGCGGCTGTGGAGGTCTTCGGCCAGCTCACGCCCCTGACCACCATGGGCGCGAGCGCCTTGGTCCATTGTTTCGTCGGTGCCACGTCCGGGCCTACCGGCCTGGTGGCCAGCGCTGGCGAAGTAGACAGGGTCTTCTGGGTGCCCCTGGCCGAGCTGGCGTCCGACGGTGTCTACCACGAAGAGCTCTGGCCAGACGGAGGTGCAGCCCAGCTAACGCCCTCGTCGCCAGAAGGGGACGCGGGACGTTACCGCGCCGTGCCCTTTTTCCACGTTCAGGGGGAGGTCGTGTGGGGAGCCACGGGCCGCCTGCTGGCCGAACTGCTCGATGTTGTGCTCGGTGCCCGGGAGGGGTGAGCCGTCCTTGGGGGTGTTACCCGGGTACGATGAAAGGGCATGATTTGCCCCCGCTGCGGGATCATCAACCTCCCTGAGCGTCAAACGTGTGCCCGGTGCTCGGGCTCTTTAGCCCGGCCCCCGGGCCGGGAGGAGAGGTCCATGCCCCCGCTCGTCCCGCTTACCCGGCGAGCCGAACTGGCCCAGGGCGATGGGGCGGGGGGGCCCCGTCCGCCCCAGCGGGGTCTCCAGGAGAGCAAAGACTTCTACGTGCTGGCATCGGAGCGTAGCGGGCAGCCGCAGCCCCCCAGCCGAGCCGCTGCGGAGCAGCCAGCCGCGGCGGACGAACGTAGCGCGGCAAGTTTGATCATCGGCCTATCCGGCGCCTGAACCGGCGACCTCGCGGCTGCGATGAGGCCGGCCCGCCTCCTAGACTTGAGCCTTCAACGAGTACCAACGGGCGCATGAGAGGGAGGGCCAACAGGTGGAGATCGAGATCGGCAAGGGCAAGTCTGGGCGCAGGGCGTACGGCTTCGACGACATCGCAATCGTCCCCAGCCGGCGGACCAGGGACCCAGAGGACGTGGATATTTCCTGGGAGATCGACGCCTTTCGCTTCGAGTTGCCCTTGATGGGGGCGGCTATGGACGGCGTGATCAGCCCGGCCACGGCGATCGAGATCGGCCAGCTCGGCGGGGTTGGGGTGCTCAACTTGGAGGGCCTGTGGACGCGGTATGAGGATCCCGAGCCATATCTAGAAGAGATCGCGCACCTGGCGCCGGACAAAGCAACCGCCCGGATGCAGCAGGTCTATTCGGAGCCCATCAAGTCTGAACTGATCGGCGAGCGTATCCGCGAGATCAAGGCTGCCGGCGTGGTGGCCTGCGCCTCGCTAACGCCCCAGCGCACGGCCCAGTACGCCAAGGCCCTTGTTGAGGCCGATCTCGATCTGTTCGTGGTCCAGGGCACGGTGGTGTCAGCTGAGCACGTCTCCAAGACGGTCGAGCCTCTTAACCTGAAGCGCTTCATACGCGAGTTCGAGATCCCGGTTGTCGTGGGTGGGTGCGCCTCGTACCAGGCCGCGCTCCACCTGATGCGCACCGGGGCAGTCGGGGTGCTCGTGGGAGTAGGGCCTGGTCACGCCTGCACCACCCGGGGCGTGCTAGGCATCGGTGTCCCCCAAGCCACCGCCATTGCCGACGCCCGCGCGGCCCGTGCCCAGCACCTGGACGAGACGGGCGTGTACGTCCACGTGATCGCCGACGGCGGCATGGCCACAGGGGGAGATGTTGCCAAGGCCATCGTTTGCGGCGCCGATGCGGTCATGCTCGGTTCGCCGTTGGCTGCCGCCTCCGAAGCACCGGGTCGGGGTTACCACTGGGGGATGGCAACCTTCCACCCGACCTTGCCCAGGGGAGCGCGGGTGAAGACGGACATGAGAGGCACCCTCCGCGAGATCCTGGTGGGCCCGGCCCACGAGAACGACGGCCGCCTGAACCTCTTCGGGGCGTTGCGGACTTCCATGGCGACCTGCGGTTATGGGACGGTTAAGGAGTTCCAGAAGGCTGAGGTCATGGTTGCTCCCGCGCTGCAGACCGAGGGCAAGTCTCTCCAGCGGTCCCAGGGCGTGGGAATGGGGGCCTGAGAAATCCTTCTTCGCCGCGCCCCCGTGAGATAATGGCCAGCGACCTGCTGGACGGCCTCAACCCGGCTCAAATCCAAGCCGTCACCCACCCCGGCGGCCCACTGCTCGTAGTGGCCGGGGCGGGTTCGGGCAAGACCAGGGTGCTGACGCACCGCATCGCCTGGCTTGTCCAGGAAAAGGGGCTCTCACCGTTCGAGATCCTGGCTATTACATTTACCAACAAGGCTGCCGATGAGATGCGCCACCGGGTCGCCCGCCTGGTCGGGCGGGTGGCCGAGCGCATGTGGGTGTCCACGTTTCACTCGGCCTGCGTACGCATATTGCGCCGGGAAGCCGCCCTCGCCGGGTACGAACAGTCGTTTTCCATTTATGACCAGGCAGACGCCGTGCGCCTTACCGGGTATGTGGTGCGTGATCTAGACCTGGATTCGAAGAAGTTCCCCCCTCGCTCGGTGCACGCGACCATTTCTGCGGCCAAGAACCAGCTTCTTGATCCTCTCGCTTATGCCGACCAGGCGCGGCGCAGCTCCCTTTTTGAACGCAGGGTGGCGGATATCTACACGGAGTACCAGCGCCGGCTGGTGGCCGCGAACGCCATGGACTTCGACGACCTGCTCATGGTGACAGCCCGCTTGTTCCGCCAGGAGCCCAAGGTGCTGGAAAATTACCGCGGACGTTTTGCTCATGTGCTCGTAGACGAGTACCAGGACACCAACGCGGCTCAAAATGAGCTGGTGATAATGCTCGCCGGGGGGCACCGGCCCGTGACCGT
>JAKAWM010000206.1 GCA_021827285.1 Actinomycetes bacterium
TGGCCGCTCACCGGTCACGGACGACCAGTTGCGAGTGCTTCAGGCCACCGACCCCGTCCTCTTCGTAGATGGTCAGCCAGCGGATGAGGACCAGTTCAATACCGCTGATGGCCTCTTTTTGACGCTGGACCTGAAGGGTGACCAGGGGGGTTGGGTCGGCTACCGGGCCAAAAGGAACACGCCCCTGCTCGACATCGGTATGCCGGGAGCGCACCGAAGCGAGAACTTCTGGGAGCGGGTGAGGACAGAGAAGGGTAGCCGGCTCCTGTTGGAACCCGAGATGTTCTACCTGCTTCTGTCCGAAGAGGCAGTACGTGTACCTCCCAGCCTCGCCTGCGAGATGACCGCCTACGACCCGACCAGCGGAGAGCTGCGGACGCACTATGCGGGCTTCTTTGACCCTGGCTTCGGCTATGACCGCCGAGGCGAGCTCCGAGGGTCGCGCGCGGCGCTCGAGGTCCGGGCGCACGACGTCCCGTTCATGATCGAGCACGGTCAACGGGTGTGCAAACTGACATTCGAGCGTATGGCGTGCCCGCCCGCCAAGCTCTACGGCGAGGCCATCGGGTCCAACTACCAAGGCCAGATCGACACCCTGGGTAAGCACTTCCGCCGCTAGCCATGGACCACGGGCAGCACTGCGATCATCTGGAGCACGAGATTGAACGCTTCGCCACCGCGGTCGATGGTGCTCGGCCCGGCACGCCCGTACCATCCTGCCCGGGATGGTCAGTTGCCCATCTGACCGAGCACCTCGGCACGGTGCACCGATGGGCTGAGCACCTGGTGCGCGTGCGGGCACCAAGGCGGATCGCGGCCGAGGAGATGGACCTGGGGCAGCCTGAGACCAGCGCGGCCTGGCTTCGGTCGGGCGGTCAGAGCCTGGTGACCACCCTACGGGCGACCGACCCTGACGCCGAGATGTGGGCGTGGGGCGCGGACCAGCACGTACGCTTCTGGTCCCGCCGGCAATTGCACGAGACGATGGTGCACCGGATGGACGCCCAATTGGCCCGCGGCCAAGCGCCCGACGCTCAGCCGTCGGTCGCCGCGGACGCCATCGACGAGTTCTTGGCCAACCTTGGCGCGGCCGCCTACTTCTCGCCAGCCGTGCGCAACCTTCGCGGCCACAACCAGCGCCTCATGTTCAATGCGATTGACGAGCACCAAGCGTGGGTGATCACCCTTCAACCCGACGGCTTCGAAGTGTGCCGCGGTTCGGGGAGCCAGGAGGCCTCACTGAGCGGGACGGCACTGGACCTCCTGCTCGTCCTCTACCGGCGCCTTCCGCCAACTGTCCCAGCCGTCACCATCTCCGGAGACGAGTCGCTGGTCGAACGGTGGCTGGCCAACTCGGCGCTGGAGTAAACCGGGAACAGTACAGGAGCCAGCCTGGCTGGCCGGTCGCCCTCGCCCCTGGGTGTCGGCGCGGCTGGGGGCAAAAGGCTCAGCCCCCTGGGGCCCGTCGGGGCCCGCAACTCCCGGCCAGATCGGGCGCCCACATTTGTACGGTCCAGGCCGTTCCCGCGCCGGACTGGCGCTGGCAGCCCGTGCCCTGGTTGACGGCTCCGTCCACGACGACCAGGCGCGGTGCCTGCGACCTTGGCGGGTTCAGAGGGGGGCCGCTCCCGTCGCTGACGAAGTTCTCCCATCTCCCCTGGTAGTAGACGTGGGCGTCGGAGAAGACCAGTGGCTGCTGGTAGGTCCCGGGCACGAGGCTTGTGCGGGTGTGGATCTCGGCAGCCAGGTTGGCCCAGTGCATCAGGCCCAAGAAGTGCAGGGGCAAGTCCATCACCCAGAGGCACTTGCCATCGAGGGTGGCCTCGAGCCGGTCGATCGTGGCGTCCGTGCTGTCACCACCAGCGGGGCAGAGGTGCCGGGGCAGTTGGCGTGGCTGGTCGACCGCCCAAGTTCTTCGACGCCGAAGGTCCCAGAACTGACGGTGCGGCCCCAGAACTCTTGGCTGCCATTACCGGTCTGGCAGGGGTAGTCGACCTCGGCGAAAGCATGCTCACTGTGGGCACGGCCTAGTGGGTAGGAATAGAAGATGCCGGCTTGGACGAAGACATAGCTCGACCCACCGCAGCCCGAGTACTTCGCGCCTCCGGCTTGGAGCATCACCCATGCCGATGTCGGGGGGTTGGACCGCTCGTCGCGGCAGTCCGGGGCAGCTCCTATGTGGGCATAAACGCCACTGATCCCCCCGGCGACCTCGTCGGACACGTCGTCGAAGTTCGAGTTGCTGGGAACACTACGGTCCTTGGCGGTACCCGAACCCGGGCACACCGCCTTTTCGTTGGCGTTGGAAGCTGAGGAGCCGGAGCGCGGTACCCCGCCTGGCACCGGCCCGGTGAACAACAGTGTGAAGTTCTTCCCTCCGGTTAGGGCCGTGGGAGAGATGACCGGCCTGCCGGCCCCGGTTAGGACGACCGGCTGCGGGTGGCGCGACCCCAGGGGGCACCGCCGACCACTACATCGTTCATTTCCGCGTCAGAAAACGCTGGTGCAGGGATCGGGACGGTACTGGTCGTATTGGGGAATACCGCGGTATCGCCGATCTGCACTGTCGTAGGCCGGTAGGGACTGGGCAACTGTCCCGTCTCAGCCCAGGTCGCGCCCGAGGTCAGGTCCCTGACGACGACGTGGGCCGTACCTGCCTCGGCGACGGCTGACATGGAGAGGCGCTGCCCAGCCACGACGGAGAAGATGGGCCGGCTTTGTCGCGACTCGGCCGAGAGCTGCACCTCGTAGTCGGCTACCCCGCGGTAACAGCTGGAGTAGAGGATGGCACTCACGCCGTCCCCAATGGTCTGGCCGAGGGGGCCACCGACGAGAGTCAAGCCAGTGCTGATGGCCCGGTCCGAGGGCCCGCATCGCAGGGTGGGAACGGTGACAATCAGGCTGGCCGAACTTAGAGTCGGGCTGTCAACCCGATAGCCGGCAAACGTGGTGCTCATCGCGGTCCGCGAGGCCGAACTGACCCGCGCCAAACTCTGTCCCGTGGTCCCAGGGCCCAGCAGGAGTGCGGCCACGACGACGCACACCGGTCCCAGGAACGCACCGCCACGCCTGAGCACGGCCGTCACGGGCCAAGCATCGCATGAGCCCCTGGGGAGCACAAGGCACCGTCCCGGCCAGATCCGCAGCCTGCGTTGCCGGGCCACGCCCCTGGGGCAGGCGGGCCACTTTTGCCGGCCGCGCCAGCCTGCCATTATGGGGGATGATTGCTAGGCGGGCACTAACAGGAGGACAGCTGGTCATGCGTTTAGTGGGAAGTCCGCGGGCACCCCGGCGCCGTGGCGCCGCGGTGGTGAGCGCCGTCGCCTGGTCCGTACCTCTGGTCGTCCCTGCTGTGCTGCCCGGTGCCTTGCTGCCCGGTGCCTTCAACGTTGCCGCTACGGCTAGCACTTCGTCTGTGAGCCCCGCGGAACTGGTGCAACTGGCCGCGCAGGCCGTGCTGCACCAGCAGAGCGTGGGGTGGCAGTACACCTCGTGCACCGCCCGTGCGCTCGGGAGCTGTGCCTACGGCGAGACGCGGCTTGACGTCTATACCGGCCCGGGCGCGGCCACGGCCTCCCTCCTGGAGACCTCGTCGGCTACCGCCGGGCCCAAGGCCGCGCCGTTGCGAGTCAGCTTCTTGTTCAGCGGGCCGCGGCTCTACATGAACGGCAACGCGAGCGGTTTGTACGACAACGGTGGCCTAACGAGGGTCGCGGCGGTGGCGGAAGCCGGCCGCTGGCTGGGTACCCCGGCCTCGTCACCGGCCTTCCGCCAGGTTGCGCTGAGTTTGCAGGTCTCGGCGATCTCCGGGGAGCTACAGACCGTGGCGGCCGCCGACTCGTTCCTGGCCCCGCTCAGGCTCAGGGGTGAACTGGTGCGCCGGGTAAAGGAGTCAGGGGCCCAGAACGGCCATCCTGTAAGCGAGGTGGTATGGATCGGGCCGACCGACCTTCCCCTGCGGGTGAGCAGCCAGAGTAGTTTTGTGGCGCTCGGTAAGGAGTGGTGGACCAGCAGCGTGTACGCGTACTCAACATGGGGCCGCACGGTCCCGGTCGGCGTCCCGGCCCACTGGGTGCCCCTGCAAACGGGCTGGTTGAGCGTCGCCCCTGGTACGTCGGCCATGCCTGGTCCGGGCGGCGCGGCAGGCCTCCCCTGATGAGCAGCGGTTCCGCGCTCCTACCAAGGCGGGACTGCCCAAGGCATCACCGCCTCAGGCGAAGCTTTGCCAACTGACGTCTCGATGCAAATGGCGAACAGGTCGGCTGTTGTTTTGGTTCATAAGACCTGCTGTGTTTACCGTTTCATCAACCTGTTGTGAACAAGGAAGGAAAAGTGGGCTTATGAGCACATTGCGGGTGGCGAATGGTGTGGAGGAGCGCATGGGGGGGGCACCCCGCGTCGTGGTCGACCCGGGGCGTCAGATCGGCCGGCTCAGCCGGGATGTCTTCGGAGGTTTTGTCGAGCACCTAGGGCGGTGCATAAACGGAGGGCTCTTCGAAGAAGGTTCTTCTGTTCAGATGCACGCGGTTTTCGCCAGGACGTCCTGGCACTCTTGAAGCCGTTGCGGATCCCAGTGCTGCGCTGGCCCGGAGGCAACTTCGCCTCGAACTACCACTGGGCCGATGGCGTTGGGCCACGAGGGGATCGGCCGGGCAGAGCCGAGCTCGCCTGGGGAGGGGTTGAGCCCAACCATTTCGGCACGGATGAATTTCTCGAGTATTGCGCTGAGCTCGGTGCTTCGCCCTATATCTGCCTCAACATGGGTACGGGCACCCTCGGCGAAGCTCTTGACTGGGTCGAGTACTGCAATTCGTCTATGCGCACCTTCTGGGCTGACCGCCGGCGGGACAACGGGCGCGAGGAGCCCTACGGGGTGGTCTACTGGGGTTTGGGTAACGAGATGTACGGGGACTGGCAGGTCGGCCAGCTGTCGGCTTCCGAGTACGTGGCCACGGCGCAGCGCTGGGCGAGGGCCATCAGGAGGGCCGACCCGACAGTCAAGCTCGTAAGTTGCGGGCAAAACGGGTGGAACGACTGGGATGTGGCAGTAGCGGAGGGGCTGGCTGGTCTGGTCGAGCTCCACTCGCTCCACATTTATACGGGTTCAGCGCACTATTGGACCAACGTGCTGACGCCTCACCAGGTGGAGCGGGCCATCCACTACGCCTCTGCCGCGCTGTCGCAAGCGGCCTACAACCGTCGGCTAGCGGCGCCTGCCCGTATTGCCTATGACGAATGGAACGTGTGGTATCGCACTTCCGATGGGGCTCTCGAGGAGCGCTACGACTGGTCTGACGCTCTCGCCGTAGCGACGTACCTCAACATCTTCGTGCGCCACTGCGACTGGGTGGTTATGGCTAACCTGGCGCAGTTGGTGAACGCGATCGCGCCGATCGTGACGACTCAGTCCGCCGCAGCAGTGCAAACCATCTACTACCCGTTCCTCCTCCAATCCCAGGCCGCCTTGGGGTTCGCCGCTGACGTGGCCGTCAAGGGCCCGATGGTGGGGGCTCCCACAGAACCCCGTGACCGCTGGGAGCACCGGTTGACCGACCTGGGGCCGTTTTGCGTGCTTGATGCGGCGGCGACCTGTGACCTGGATGCGGGCAAGATAGCAGTGACCGTGGTGAACCGGGGTGACGTGGAGCTGATGACGGAAGTGTGCCTGAGGGACGTTGCGT
>JAKAWM010000207.1 GCA_021827285.1 Actinomycetes bacterium
ACGCCTACAACCACAACCGGAACATGGCCAGTACCCGTAGGCACCGGGCCGGTGTCAACTCCCACCTCCCGGCGAGCGGGGTCCCCTTGAAAGGCATGAGGAAATTGACCGGCACTGAGTCAGGGCGCAGCTCCCGCAAGGCGAAGGCCACCTCCACGAGCTCCTCGTCGGTCTCCCCCATCCCCGCGATCACTCCTGAGCAGGGCGAAAGCCCGGCCCCGGCCGCGGTGTGCACCGTTCGCACCCGGTCCTCAAAGGTGTGGGTGGTGCAGATGGATCCGTAATGAGAGCCAGCAGTGTTCAGGTTGTGGTTGTAGGCGTAAGCACCGGCTTCAGCCAAGCGCTCCGCCTGTTCTGCCCCGAGGAGCCCGAGGCAGACGCAGATCTCCATCTCGGGCCGGCGGTCATGGATTGCGCCGATAGTGGCGGCCACTCGTTGCACGTCGCGGTCAGAGGGGCCCCGACCGCTGGCGACCAGGCAGACCCGCTTGGCTCCCGACGCCGCGGCACGCTCCGCCTCTTCGGCCACCACCGACGGGCTGAGCCAGTTGTAGGTGAGCACACCCGCCTCCGAGCTGCGCCGCTGGGAACAGTACGAGCAATCCTCGCCGCATAGCCCGCTTTTCATATTGACTAGGTAATTGAGCTTGACCCGGTTGCCGAAATAGGCCCGCCGCACCCGGGCAGCAGCCGCCACCACATCGAGCAGCTCGCCATCTTCCGAGCGGAGGACGGCTAGAGCCTGCGTAGTTGTGATGGGCTCAGCGGCCAGGGACCGCGTCACTATCTCGTCCAGCCAGTTCACAGGATGCGGCGCCGTCATTGCTTTGTCTTCCAGCACGAGCACACACCCTACAGCCACGGCCGGCTCCGGCTCGATCGCCGGCCCTTGTCCACCGTTGACGCTCCAGCCCCTGTCACCCCTGGGCTGCCATCCGTTGTGCGTTGGTCCTGCCCCGGAGGGACGATCGGCCCTGCTGGGCGGCCTGCCTCTCTTCATAACCTGGGGCCTAGGCCACGTGCCAATCACCCTTGGGCCACGGCCAGCCACCAACGCAAGGAGAGGTGCCCGAATGAAGGTATGGATCGAGCAGGAGTACTGCACAGGCGACGGGCTTTGTGAGGAATTGTGCCCCCAGATCTTCAGGCTGGCGGACGACGGGTTGGCATACGTGATGGAAGGTGGCGAGATCCGGGACCCCGGAGGCAAGATCGGCCTGGTCGCAGTACCACCCGAGCTGGAAAGCGAAGTGCTCGACGCTCAGGCGCAGTGTGCGGGCGAGTGCATCTACGTAGAGCGTTGACACAAAGGTAGCCCGCCTCCTGCTGGCCCGCAGCTGGGGCGTCTACAGGGCGTCGCCGCTTATGTCGCGGGACCCTGGCCACCGGGGGCCCGCGCACGGGGAGCTAGTCGGCTGAGCCACCCTCAAGATCCTCGGTTGCCTCCCGAACAGCGGTCCGCTCCATCCCCGCCAACTGCTGGTAGTAGCGCCAGCGCTCGGAGACATCTGCCTCAAGGAGCTTGAGCAGCCGGGCTGCGTGCTGGGGATCGCGCCGGGCCAACGACGCGTAGCGCACTTCCGAGCTGGCAAACTCCGAGACCGGCACAGTGGGCTCTTTGGAGTCCAGTTTGAAGGGATGACCCGAAGCTGCCTCGCTCGGGCGGAACCGGTAGAGGGGCCAGTACCCAGAGCGCACCGCGTCCTTGGCATGAGCCAGCGCCTGGACCATGTCGAGACCGTGCTCGATACAAGGTGCATAAGCGATTACAAGCGACGGCCCCGGGTGGGCATCAGCTTCCAGGAGCGCCTTCACTGTCTGGATGTCGTTGGCCCCCATGGCCACCTGAGCCACAAAGACGTTGCCGTAAGCACGACCCGTGGCGCCGAGGTCCTTTTTGGGCGTTGCCTTCCCGGATGCGGCGAACCGTGCCACGGCCGCCCGCTGCGTCGATTTCGAAGCCTGCCCTCCGGTATTGGAGTAAACCTCGGTGTCCAATACCAGCACGTTGACGTTGGCACCTGACGACAGCACATGATCGAGGCCCCCGAAACCTATGTCATAGGCCCAGCCGTCCCCTCCCACTATCCAGACGCTCTTCCTAACCAAAGAGCCGGCGACGGCAACCAGGTGGGCGGCCCTTTCCACAACTGACGCCGCGGCCTGGCCACCGGCCACCACATCGTTCAGCCGGCCTTTCAGGACGGCCACCCGCCGGCGCTGGGCGAAGATCTCCTCTTCGGTGCCCTGCTCCGCGCCCAGTACTTCGTCCACCAAAGCCGGCCCCAGGACCTCGGCTAATGAGGCGAGAAGATCCTGGGCGGCGTGTTGTTGAGCCTCGAGCCCCAGCCTGATGCCCAGGCCAAACTCGGCGTTGTCCTCGAACAAGGAGTTCGCCCAGGCAGGCCCGCGCCCCTCGTCGTTGAAGGCCCAAGGGGTGGTGGGCAGGTTGCCACCGTAGATCGACGAGCAGCCGGTCGCATTGGCTACCAGCAGCCGGTCGCCGAACAGCTGGGACAACAGTTTCAGGTACGGCGTCTCCCCACAACCGGCGCACGCCCCGGGAAATTCGAACAGGGGCTCCAATAACGCCACGCCCTTCACCGTGTCATGCGGGAGCAGGGACCGGTCCAAGGGCGGTAGCGAGCGGAAGAACTCCCAACTGGCCAGCTGCGCCTCCCGATGCTCGGTTACAGGCGCCATTTCCAGCGACTTGTGACCAGGTTGGGTACGCGAACGGGCCGTGCAGGCCTCGACGCAGAGGCCACAGCCGGTGCAGTCGTCGGGCGAGACCTGGATGGACAGGAGGTGCCCGCTCAGATCCTTGGACCGGAACGGCTTGGACAGGAACGCGGCGGGTGGGTCACCCTGCTTTTCCAGCACCTCGGGAGAAAAGACCTTCATCCGCAGCGCCCCGTGGGGACAGACCACAACGCACTTGCCGCAGTCCGTGCAAATCTCGGGGCCCCAGACCGGGATCTCGGTGGCGATGGCCCGCTTTTCCAGGCACGCCGTACCGCTCGGGAACCTCCCGTCCGCGGGCACCGACGAGGTGGGCAACTGCTCACCTTCTCCAGCGATGAGCCGTAGCGTCACGCCCTCGACGAAACGCCGCTGGCCATCGAAGCGCGCCAGCACCGCTGCCGCGTCGCCTCCGACCAAGGTACCCAGGCCAGGACCCGCCTCGCGCCCGCTCTGGCCGTTAGTGGCCGGAGCGGCTGCCAGGTTCTCGCCCGGGATTTCGACCCGCGCCATCCCGGCCAGCGCGGCATCGACGGCGGCGAAGTTGCGGGCCACCACTTCCTGCCCCCGCTTGCCGTAGGTCTTCTCAATGGCAGCCTTGATCTCCGCCACAGCTTGGTCCACAGGGAGGACTTTGGACAAGGCGAAAAAGCAGGTCTGCATGACGGTATTGACCCGGTTGCCCAGCCCGGCCAAAGACGCAACCTTTTGAGCGTCCACCACCCACAGCTCGATACCTTTGTCCATGATCCCCTGCCTCATCGCCAGTGGCAGGTGGTGCCATACCTCCTCCGCGCCGTACGGGCTGTTCAACAGGAGCGTGGCTCCCCGCTTGGCGGGACGGAGGACATCTGTCCTTTGCAGCAACCCGAACTGGTGGCAGGCGACGAAATCAGCCCCTTCTACAAGGTAGGCCGAACCTATCGGCTGCGGACCGAAGCGCAGGTGCGAAACTGTCATGCTCCCGGACTTCTTCGAGTCGTAGACGAAATAGCCCTGAGCGTAGGCCCGCGCTGCGTTCACGATGATCTTGGCGCTGTTCTTGTTCGCCCCCACGGTCCCGTCGGAACCCAGCCCGAAGAAGACCGCCTGCAACTCACCATCTGGACGGGGCGGGGCGAAGCCCGGGGTCGGGGTCAAGCTGAGCGCGGTAAGGTCGTCCTCGATGCCCACCGTGAAATGCGCCTTGGGCCGGGGTTTGGCCAGCTCGTCAAAGACCGCCTTAGCCATCGGGGGCGTGAATTCCTTGGACCCTAGCCCGTAGCGGCCGCCCACGACCGCAGGAGCCGTCATAAAAGGCGCCGTCCCCGCCGCCATCGCCTCGTCTATGGCCGCTCTCACGTCCAGGTACAGCGGCTCACCCACACTACCCGCCTCTTTGCAGCGGTCAAGCACTGCCACGGCCCGGACCGTGGGGGGTAGCGCCCGCACCAGGCTCTGGGCAGGGAAAGGACGGTAGAGGCGTACCTTTACGACGCCCACCTTTTCGCCCGACGAGGCCAGGCTGGACACGGTCTCTTGCACCGTCCCGGCAGCCGAACCCATCACCACCACCACCCGGTCGGCGTCGGCCGGCCCAGTGTACTCGACCAGCCCGTAGCGCCGCCCGGTAAGAAAGCCCAGGGCACTCATCGAGTCCTCGACGATGCCCGGTACCGCCAGGTAGAAACGGTTGGCCGCCTCGCGCCCCTGGAAGAACACGTCGGGATTTTGAGCTGTCCCTCTAACGTCGGGATGGTCGGGGCTCATGCCACCGCCCCAGAAACCCAGCAACGCCTCCTGGTCAACGAGCGTGGCGATCTCCCCGTCGCCCAGCGGGGTAATGGCCGCCAGTTCGTGCGAAGTTCTGAAGCCGTCAAAGAAGTGCACGAAGGGCACCCGGGAGCGCAGGGTGCAAAGATGGGCGATCAGAGCCAGATCCTGCGCTTCTTGCACCGAGCTCGAACACAACATGGCCCATCCGGTCGAGCGAGCCGCCATCACGTCAGAGTGGTCACCGAATATCGACAGGGCGTGCGTCGCTATGCTGCGGGCAGCGACGTGGATGACACAGGGAAGCAGCTCTCCGGCAATCTTGAACATGTTCGGGAGCATGAGCAACAGCCCCTGAGAGGCCGTGAAGGTCGTGGCCAGGGCCCCCTTTTGCAGGGCGCCGTGCAAGGCCCCCGCCGCCCCTGCCTCTGACTGCATTTCGACGACGGTGGGCACTTGGCCCCATAAGTTCGCTCGGCCAGCAGCCGCCCAGGCATCAACGTGCTCGCCCATGGGTGACGCGGGTGTTATCGGGTAAATGGCCACCAATTCTGACAGGGAGTAGGCCACCCGGGCCGCCGCCTCGTTGCCGTCCACGCAAACGGCCCCCCAGGTGCTCTCGTCGATTTTCTCAGCTGTGACCATAATCGGGCCCTCCTCAACTTTCATCGCGTAAGCGCAACGTCACTATGTCGATACCACCCGGTGCCGGATGTACCTGACCGCATCGCGGGCAGACCGCCAGGTGCCCCGCCAGGTCGTCAGCGGACAGCACCCCTTCGAACCCGCACTGGCAGCTGAGCACGGCCGGGACCTCCTCGACGCGCAGCTCAGCGCCCTCCAGCGCGCTACCCACGGCCAACTGGTGAAATCCCTGCTCCAGCTCGGGCAGGTCCACCGCCGGTGCGCAGCGGATGTCAACGGCCAGGACAGTACGGCTTCCAGCTAGCCGGCAGCACTCTTCGACCAGCTCTTCGGCCAGCGAAAGTTCATGCATCCCTGGTCACCTGGCGGACCAGCGCCCCATCGGCGCCCACGATATCCACGACCAGGGGCATCTGGCCCATGGCGTGGGTCGAGCACGACAGGCACGGGTCAAAGGCCCGGATCACTGCCTCCAGTCTGTTGAGCATGCCCTCTTGCACTTGCTCGCCCTTCAGGTAATG
>JAKAWM010000208.1 GCA_021827285.1 Actinomycetes bacterium
GGAGGGGCTGGAAGGTGTGAAAGTTGTGCTGGTCCACCAGGGTGATGTCCACGGGCGCCCCGGCCAGCTGGCGGGTCGCGGCCAGGCCTCCAAAGCCGGCACCGACCACCACCACCCGCGGCCTCGCCCCCTCGTCCCGAGCCGGCGAGGCCTGGTCCTGCCGGCCCCCTTTTGCCTCCTCCACCACGCCAGCCACGCCAGCAGCCTACCGTTTATCTAGCAGCAACCGGATAAACGGGACCGCCCGCCGCCCCCGGGCCGGCCACCGGGGGACCAAAAGGAATAAAAGTTGATCAACTAGGTCAGCTTTAGCTATGATGCCCCTATGACATTAACGGCCGACGCACCACCGGCAAGTGACGGGGCAGTCAGAGGGGTACCAGCCCGGGGGACGCCAGGCCCAGAGCCGACCTGGGAGCTCATCTTAAAGCGCAACTCGATCGAGCGCCACAAGAGGGAGAAGTTCCCCCTCGACATCATCAACGAGATACCGGACATGATCGCCCGCGGGTATGAGGCGGTGCCGGAGGAGGACATCGTGTTCCTCTCCTGGTGGGGCCTCATGCACGACAAGCCCAAGGTGGGCACCTTTATGGTGCGCATCAAGGTGCCCGGTGGCCGTATCCTGCCGCACCAGCTGGTGGCACTGGGCAACATATCCCAGCGGCGGGGGAAGAACTACGGGGAACTAACCACCCGGCAGGGGATCCAGCTCCACTGGGTCCGCTTGGAGGAGCTGCCCGAGGTGCTGGGCCAGATCGAGCAGGCCGGGCTGACGACCGCGGGGGGCGAAGGCGATACCGTCCGCAACGTCACCAGTTGCCCGGTGGCCGGGGTGAGCCCGGACCAGCTGTTCGACGTCAGCCCGCTGGTGGCGCAGGTGGCCAGGTTCTTCTCCGGCAACCGCGAGTACTCCGACCTCCCGCGCAAGCACAAGTACACGATCAGCGCCTGCCCGGCGCAATGCAACGCCCCTGAGATCCACGACGTGGCCCTGGTCGGGATGCTGAAGGAGGACCGGCCCGGTTTCGCCGTGCGGGTGGGCGGCGGCCTTTCCGCCACGCCCCGGCTGTCCAGGGACATGGGGGTGTTTGTGCCCGCAGAGCCGGCCGATGGGGTCATCGAAGTGCTCCGGGCCATAACCGACGTGTGGCAGCACGACCTCCGCTACCGGGTCAGCCGGGTAAAGGCGCGCATAAAGTTCATGGTCGACGACTACGGTGCCGATGGGATGCGGGCGCTGGTGGAAGAGCGCCTGGGCTACGGGTTGGAGGACGGGGAGGCACCCCGCCCGGACCGGGAGGCCGACCACCTCGGGCAGCACCGCCAGGTTCAAGACGGGCTCAGCTACCTCGGTGTCCCCGTACCTATGGGCTGGGTGAGGGGCGACCAGCTGGTGGCCCTGGGCGAGCTGCTGGGCAGTTTCGGGGGCGAGGCCCGCTTTACCCGCTCGCAGAACTTCATCGTCACCAACATCCCTGATGGCCAGGTTGACCGGCTGGTGGGCCAGCTGCAAGGCATCGGTTTCGAGCCCCGGCGCAGCAAGCTCTATGCCCGTTCGGTGGCCTGCACGGACCACCAGTTCTGCAATTACTCGGTGGCTGAGACCAAGGGAAAACTGAAAGATATCCTGCCCGAACTGGAGCATCGCTTCGGGGCCGGTGCCGTGGAGGAACTGCGGGTCCATATGGACGGCTGCCCTCATGCCTGCGCCCACCACTGGGTGGCTGATATCGGCCTCCAAGGCACAACGGCCACTGACCCCCTTACCGGCAAGCGTTCGCAGGCCTACAACCTCCGGCTCCGGGGCCGGTTGGGCGCAGATGCCGCCATCGGCATCCCCTTGTTACGCCGTATCCCCGAGGACCAGATCACCGAGGTGGTGTGCCGGTTGGTGGGCGCCTGGTTGGAGGAAAAGGCGGCGCACCCAGATGGGCGCAGCTTTGCCGACTTCCTGGCTGGGCGCGACGACGACCAGCTGCGGACCATCTGCGCCGGGGAGCAGGGCTCGACGGTGGGCGAGGACGAGGCTCCGGCCAAGAAGCCGCTGGTGCGGATCCCGGGTATGTTGCTCCCGGCCACCGGCGGGGCGGACCTCCTCGAGGTCGATGCCCGCACGGTGGGCGGCATCCTGGCCGAACTGGCGCGCCGTTTCCCTGCCCTCGCCGAGCAGATCCTCGGGCCCGAGGGGGACGTCGTGGCCTCCATCAACCTCTTCGTGGGCGAGGATGACGTCCAGGCGCTGGGCGGGCTGGAGGCCCCCGTGGCCCCGGGACAGGAGCTCACTATCCTGCCGGCTCTGTCCGGCGGGGCGTTCTAGCCACGAAAGGAATGCACCACCGTGCCTCAGCGCGTCAGTTTCGACGACCTCGAGATCGGCGAGATAGCCATAGAGCTCGATGACCGGGAGCCGCAGGAGGTCATCGGCTGGGCCATAGAGACCTTTGGCGACAGCCTGGCCCTGGTGACGGCTCTCCAGGCCGAGGGCATGGCGGCCCTGGACATGGCGACCAAGATCCGCCCCGATGTCCGGGTGTTGACGGTGGACACCTTGCGCCTGCCCGAGGCGACTTACCAGTTCATCGAAGAGGTCCGCCAGCACTATCCTGAAGCCCGCTTCGAGGTCTTGAAGCCCGACCAAGACGAAGTCGCCGGCATGGAGCAGCACCACGGCCGTGACCTGTTTTACGAATCGGTACCGCTCCGCCTCACTTGTTGCCACGTCCGCAAGGTGCAACCGCTGGTGCGAGCGTTGCAGGGGCTCGACTGCTGGGTCACCGGGTTGCGCCGGGGCCAGTGGGCCTCCCGGGCGGCCATCCGCAAAGTGGAGCTGGACCACGACCACTTTGGCATCGTGAAACTCAACCCGCTGGCGGACTGGGCCAAAGAAGAGGTGTGGGACTACCTGGGATCGAACGACGTGCCCATCCATCCTTTGTACGCCCAGGGGTACACGAGCATCGGCTGTGACCCCTGCACCCGCCCCGTTGAACCGGGTGAGGACGATCGCGCCGGCCGGTGGTGGTGGGAAAGCAACGCCCCCAAGGAATGCGGGATCCACTGCCCGATCGAGACCGGGGGCTTCGAGCATGAAGCCCACGCCATCCTCGGCAGTACCCATTGAGCACGCCGGGGGTGCCCGCCGCCGGGCCGAGCGACGCCCCTGGACAGGGTCCTCAAGGCTTTCGGGGAGCGGGCCCGGGCCCTTCCAGCGCGACCGCGGTCTCATTGGGTGCTGAGGAGGCCGAGCTGGTGAGCGCTGAGGCTTTGGCTGCCTCTCACGCCCTTGAGGAGCCTCGCCGCTCGGAGGCCGTGCTGCTGGCCCGTGCCGCCGAGGCGGGCGAAGTACCGGCGGAGCTGGTGGGCCTGCTCGAGCAGGTGGTCCTGGCCTCCTTGCAGGGCGGGCGGGCACGCCAGCTCTACAAGGCGGAGGGAGAACGTACCCTGGTCCGCCTGCTCCTTCGCACCCCGCGAGGCCAGGAGATCCAGGGTCAGCTGGCGGCTGTGAACGACGCCCTCGACGCCCTCCGGGGCCGGCTCGTCGATGAGGTCCGGGTGGGTATGCGTTCGCCCGGCCATTTCACGGTGGACCTGCGGGCAGGCTCCATCGGCATCACCCTCACCGTCCGGCCTTACGGCGTCTCGGTCGAGAGCCTGACGGCCTAGGGCCCGGGCGGTGCGGGCCACACCCCGGTCTGGCGATCTGGGGAGCTGCCAGTTCAGGTCTCGGTCAACACGGAGCGGAGGACGGCCGCCCCGGAGCGGTCGAGGTCCTTGGTGGCCGTGACCAGGACCAGGGCAACCGTCCGGGCCTGGGCCCGCAGTGACTCCAGGGCCTCGCGGGCAGGCTCGTGGTCCAGCTCCTGGCGGTAGCGCTCGGCGAACTCGGCGAAGCGCTCGGGCACATGGCCGTACCACTTGCGCAGGCTGGTAGTGGGGGCCACGTCGGGGAGCCATTGGACGAAGAGGGCGTCCTCGCGGGCGATGCCCCGTGGACAAAGCCGGTCCACCAGGACCCGGTGGCCCTCCAAGTCGGGCTGGCCGTAGACGCGGGCGATCTCTACTTCTCGGCCAACGGGGCGCGTGGCCGGCAGGGGCCCGGAAAAGCCGTGGGCCCGCTGCACCGGCGCCAGTCCCTTCCAAGCGGCCGGTAGGTCCATGGCCAGGCGCTCCAGTTCTTCCAGGTGCAGGGCAGACAACGCCTCCAGCCGTTCAGCACCGTCGGGCGTGAGATGCAGCCGCACTACGCGGTGGTCCCCGCTGTCCCGTTCCCGGTACACAAGCCCGGCGGCTTCGGCCCGGTCTACCAGCCCGACGGTGCTGTGGTGGCGCAACAGCAAGTAATCCGCCAACTCCCCCACGGTGGGGGCGACCGGCCCGCCGTGCCCCCTGATGGCCAGGAGCAACTGGTGCTGGGCCGAGGTCAGGCCCGCAGCCTCGGCCTGCTGGGCGCTCCAGCGCTCGAAATGGCGTAGCCCGGTCCGTAACGCGAGCAGGCGGGCGTAGGCCTCGTCAGGCAAGGGCATTAGTTACGATATCACCGTAGAGCGATGCTATCTCTCCCCGGTTCTTCACGCGCGCCAGGCTACTGCCTTGGGATGTGGCGAGCTCCCGTATGCCTTTATGGTTGCGTGATATCTCGGTATCGAGAGGTGCGGCACTGAGTGCTCCCGCTGCCACTTTCGGCGGCTATGAGTTCTATCCCGACTTCGGGACCAAGGCCGGGCTGCTGGGCTACCGCTCCATAGATGCTGCGTCCTTGGCTGCCCACCCTGGGCTCGGGCTATTGTTCTGCTATCTGCTAGATTTATCTCATGGCCCCCGGCTCCGCAGCTGCCCGTCCCGCTCAGGGCCTGCCCGGAGCGTGGCAGGGCCGGCCGCCCGGGCTACCGGGGGCCGTGCCCCCTCCCTCCGTCCCTTTGTCGTTCCTGTTCGCCGCGGCGCTCGGGTTGGTCGCCTGCGGGGGCGCTTGGATCTGGGCCCGGGGAGACGCCTCCATTGACCCGACATCTGACCCCGTTGTCGCGGCTGCCCATTTTGGGTTGCTGGCCACGCTCTCCATGGGTGTACTTGGCGCCATGCACCAGTTCGTGCCCGTGGTCAGCCAGCGGCCGTTGCGTTCGGTGGCTCTGGCCCGGGCCACCTTCGTCACCTGGTTACTAGCGGCGTGGCTGCTCCCTCTGGGTATAGCCACTGAGCACGAAGGCGTGGTCGAAACCGGCGGGGGGCTGGCCGCCTTGGCCATAACCCTACTGGTAGTCAACCTTTCCCATCCGCTGGCGGCCCGGGGCAAGGGGGCACCGGTCAGCGGTTTGCGCTGGGCAGTGGCAGGCTTCGTCGTGACGGCCTGCTTTGGCGTCTTGTACGTAGGCGACCGGCGGGGCAACTGGTTCGATCTTTCCGGTCATGTTGTGCTGGCTCATGCCGTGGTTGGCCTGTTCGCCTGGCTGGGGCTCACCTACGTGTCCGTGGCCGAGAAGCTCTGGCCCATGTTCTTCCTGGCCCACGTGCCGGGGGACCGCCGTGCCGGTGCCCTGGCCGTAAGAGCGGTGCCGGCTGGGGTGGCATTGTTGTCGCCGGGGTTGTTGTTCGGGGTGGCTCCCCTGGCCGCGGCGGGTGCCGCGGTGCTCGCTGTGGGGCTGGGCGCCC
>JAKAWM010000209.1 GCA_021827285.1 Actinomycetes bacterium
ACAGCTCGCCGGCATGAGCCGGGGCGAAGCGTCGGACCTCCTCGATGTGGTCATCGCCGCGGATCGACTGGCCCGGGCCCGGCGAAGGCGGACCGCCGCATGACCGCCCCCGCCCTCGTCGTGAGCTGGGCCACCGTCGCCTTCCCGCGGGACGGGGCCCAGGGATACTACGTCCAACGGTACCTGCGAGGCAGCGCAACGTCGGCCCTCGCGTGCGGGACATCGCCTTCGACATTGCTAGCGTCCTCCCAGACCAGCTGCACCGACGGAGGCCTCACCCCAGGTGCCTCGTACCAGTACCAGGTGACGGCGGTCTACGAGTCCTGGAGCGCGCCGAGCGCAAAGAGCAGCTCCGTGACCGTCCCCGCATCCCAAGTGGCCACCTTCAATGTAGACGCCGCGACCCTGACGCCGACGGCAGGCACCCTCTTCGACGTCGGGCTCTTGGCGCTGGACCAGTACGGGAGCCCCTACGGAACTTACACGGGGCCTCACTGCCTCACCTTCTCCGGCCCGGACGACGCACCGGACGGGACCGCCCCCACCTACCCACCGAAGGGCAATTGCACGACTGGCTCCAGCGTCACCTTCACCGACGGGTCGGCAAGTGTGGGCATAAACCTCGTCGACCCGGAGACAACGGCGCTCCAGGTCACCGATAACCAATCAGGCGTATCGGGCACCTCAGCACCTCTGACCGTTGGCGACCCGGGGAGCGACCCGACCACCACCTCGACCAGTACCACCTCGACCACCACGCTGCCTGTCACCTCGACCACGTCCGGGCGAGCGACCACTTCGACCACACCCAGCCCGGGCACGATGGCCTCGCCCGCGCCGAGGGCAAGGGCTAGGGGCAGCATGACGTCAACTACGACGACCACCGGCACCGCAACGACAAGGGCCCTGACGACCACCTCGACCACGACGGCCTCGCTGTCTCAGACCACGACAACTGCCGGCCCCATGACAACAACCGCTCGGACGACTTCGACCACGAGCCCGGCTACTACCACCTCGACCACGACCTTGAGCACGCCTGGCTCGCCACCGACGACCTTGGCCACCACGACCTCGGCCCCGCCGCCGGGCACGACCACCACCGTCCCCACGACGACCACGAGGTCTCTCCCTCCAGTCACCACACCGCCCAGCGGCCCCGAGCCTGCGTTCTTTTCTGTGGCCCCGGCCACGACGGCCCCGGCAGCCGGGAGCCCCTTCGAGGTCACGGTCACCGCCCTGGCCGGTGTGGACGCTGTAGACGCCGCTTACACCGGCCCTCAATGCCTGACCTTCGCCGGTCCCGACGACGCCGTGGACGGAACGGCGCCGTCCTACCCCGCCCAGGGCGAGTGTGCCAGCGGGAGCAGGGTCATGTTCGCCGACGGCTTGGCGACCGTAAGCGTGACCCTGGTCGCCGCGGAGACGACGACGCTCCTGGTCACCGACAGCTCCTCTGGCATCTCGGGCACCTCAGCCTCGATCAGGGTCGGCGAGCCTGGGGCAGGGCCCACGGCCGCTACAGCAGCCCCAACGACCACCTCTACAGGGACGACAACGACCACCGCTCTCCAGCCCGCCGTCGCCACCTCCGACGCGGGGGCGACTGCGACGGGGACCACGACGACCACCTCTCTCACGCCGACGGCTACGACGACCCCGCCCGGCACCACTTCAACCGGGACGATCACTACGACACTGATCGGGGTGCCTGTCGGAGGGGTCACGCCCGGGTTCTTCTCGTTGGCCCCCGCCAGCTCGGTACCCGAAGCGGGGAGCCCCTTTGAGGTCACTATCACGGCGCTCGCCGGCGTGGACGCCCTCGACACCGCCTACGTCGGCGCTCACTGCCTGACCTTCACCGGCCCTGGCGGCACCGTGGACGGCAGGGTTCCCGCCTACCCAGCCCAGGGCCCGTGCGCAAGTGGCAGCAGCGTGGTGTTCACTGACGGATTGGCCACCGGCTAATGCCGCCCAGTGAACCCCCGGCGGACGACGACGAATTAGTGACCATCGGCACCGCGGCTCGGATGGCAGGCGTGACCGGCGGGACAGTGCGGCGTTGGTGCACAAACGGGTGGTTGCCTTACGAGCGCATCGGCCCAAAGCGAGACCGGTTCATCCGTAGGCGCGATGTCGTCCTGTTCCTGATCGTGGGCAAGCATAATCCGCCAAAGGTGTGCGAACTTCGCCAGATGGTCGATGCCTGGGACAAACGGCTCGCCGAGCTGCTCCCATGGAAGCCGGAGGCAGCTGACACGGCCGAGCGGATCTCCGAGCTGCTCGTCGCTCTGCGAGGTCCGGGCGGAACGGCTTTCCTCGGCGGCCTGATTAGCCGCTTGCTGGAGCTAGTTTCAGAGCTTGAAAGTGCACTTGAGCGACCCGATGATCATAAAGACTTAGGTAGTGCCGGCCAAGAAGAACATGTCGGCTAGTGCCTTGGGCAACGAGAGCACCCGCCGGCTTGAGGCAAATTTGAGTGGCCCAAGCTGCCGGTCTCGTCCCAATTGCGAGCTCACGGTCAAGGTCCCTCGCAACAAGTCGAGCGATCTGATCATGACGCCGGCCACCTCTCCCCAGCGCAGTCCGAGGACGGCCCCCAGCCAGACCATTGCCCGGTAGCGCGGGTCGATCGCAGCGGCGATCGCAGCCACGTCGTCGGGACTTAGAACAGGGCGCTGCAGCGGCGAGAGGCGCGGCAGGTCGATGCCCCGGCAGGGCGAGCGCGCGAGCCAGTCGGAGGCCACGGCGTAGGCAAACAGCGCCCTGACGACGTCGTACTGCCGGCGAACGGTGCGCGGAGCCTGGTGTTTCGCCCAGGCGTTGACCAGCTTCTGGACCTCGGGCGGCGTGACTTCCCCGATCCGCGCGGCACCAGGAAAAGGCAGGACGTGGAGCCGCAGGACGACCTCGTCGCGCGTTACAGTGCTGACCCGCTTCGAAGGGTCGTGCTCGAGCCAGCGCCGGGCCAGCTCAGCGACGGCCATCTGCGTGCCGCCGGGATCCACCCAAGACCCGCGGTGTATGTCCGTCTCGACGCCGGCCAGCCACGACGAGGGCGTCGGCTTTGGCGACGAAGGTCGTAGGGGCAGCGTGGACCGCACCGGCGTGCCAGTAGCGGGCTTGGTACCGGCCCGAGGGCAGCTTGCGGACGCCGCCGAAGTGGTTGCGAGAGGCTCTTGGCAGTGCCAAATGCTAGCCCTGAATTTGGCACGTTATGGCACGAATTTGGCACGACGCCCCTCGTACCGAGTCCCGCTCGCCGTCCGTACCCCCATTGACCAGCGACTTTACTGGTCGGGAAGGGGGGATTTGAACCCCCGGCCTCAGCGTCCCGAACGCTGCGCGCTAACCAAGCTGCGCTACTTCCCGGTCACCGCCAATCGTACTGCACTAGGCGACGGGCGAGAACGTCCGGTCGTAGTACCGCTCCCCCGCCAGCACGGCCTGGACGGCGTCGCGGGTGCGCAGGGGGTCGAGCGGCTTGAGGATCCAGCCCTCCACTCCGGTACGGCGGGCCAGGAACACGTCGGCACGACGGTCGAGCAGCACAAGCACCGGTGTGGGTTCTAGCCGGCCGGAGCCGACCTCCAACGCGATGTCCATGGCCACGGCCAGACCGCCCATTGAACCGATCTGCATGTCCGCGATGACAAGGTCGGCTGGGTGCTCCTGCAAAAAAGGGAGCACGCTGCGCCCTGAGGGTAGCCAGTGCACCTCAGTACCCGGCTCCTCGATGACGGAACGGACTTCGTCCACAACGAGCGCGGAATCAGTCGTCAAGACCACTTCAGGCACGCTCCGAGGGTACCTCGCTCGGCCCACTGGGTAACATCATCCCAGCATCCGCTCACTGCAGACCCCGAGCGCGGCGACTAAAACTGAGGCAGGAACGGGGCTCGGCCGGTCGCTAAAAGTAGCCAGAACCCCCGAGCAGGCGTAGAGTGACGACCGTCCCAGGGAGGAGCTGTGCTCAATATCGAGCAGGAACACAGGCCTGAGGGTTACGCCATTTGCCGGCCCATAGGTGAACTGGACGCGTTCACCGTGAGCCAGTTCCGTCAAGCGCTGGCTGAGATGGCCGCCAGCCCCCGCTTGGTGATCGACATGAGCGGGGTACCGTTCGTGGACTCAGCCGGCTTGGGTGCGTTGATCGGCGGTATACGCCGGTCCAGGGAGTTGGGCGGTGACGTAGTGGTGGCTTGCAACCGGCCCAGCCTGGTCCGCACCCTGCGCACAACTGGCTTCGACCGGATCGTCACCATGGTCGAGACCGTGGAGGAGGCCGCTGCCAGCTTCGCCAAGTCCCACCTCACCCACCCGGCTGAGCCGGCCGGCGAAGGTGGTGCGGAATAGGCGAAGGTGGTGCGGGTTAGCGCTGACCAGCAAGAACGGCTGGCGGCAGCCCCCTTTGGGAGCTGAAGAGGCCGCTGACGTCCCGGGGCATATTGGGTTATTCCGCCTGTTCGCCCAGGTAGGAGGCTACTTCCGCGAGTGAGGCGATGTCGCACACCTCCCGAGCGAGAAGTGGTACCCGGGCAAATCTCACATCAGGTAGTGCGCCCGCCACCCGAGCCACCTGCTCGTCCTCGCTGGCGGCCACTTGTGCCAGCTCGTCCAGGTTCGCCACCAAAGGGCCCAAAGCCGACGATGCGAACCGGGCCGGGTCTGCGATAGGGGCGAAACGCGGGTAGCTGCGGTTGATGACCACCGCGTTCAGGGAGGCACCTGCCCCCTTGAGACGCACCACGAGGTGAAGAGCCTCATCTACGGCGTCGACCCGGGGAGAGCAAACGAGCAAGAAGGAGGTTTGTCCCGAGCGCAAGAGCTCGTTGGCTCGGTCGGCCCTCGCCCTGAACCCCGCCTCCATCCCATCGAACTGGCTGAAGAACTCCAAGGTATCAGCCACCACCTGGCCCCCCGCCACCTTGGCGATGGTCCGCAGCATCAGATGAGCCCCCATTTCAAGCACCCGCACGCCGGCGCGGGTGGGCGTCATGAGCAGGCGGAACACCCGGTTGTCCAGCATTCTCACCAAGTGTGCAGGCGCCTCCAGGAAGTCGAGGGCATGCTGAGCAGGCGGTGTGTCGACGACCACGAGATCGAACCGCGGGTCTTGTTGCAGCTCGTAGAGCTTCTCGACTGCCATGTACTCCTGAGTGCCCGAAAGGGCGCCGGCAAGGTTGCGGTACAGGCGGTTGCGGAGGATGGCGTCGGCCTGGCTCGGGCTCGTGGCATAGCGGCTCACGAGCTGGTCGAAAGTACCCTGGGCATCCAGCATCACGGCCCAAAGCTGCCCCGGCCAATCCCCGGTTGGGGGGCTGACCAGGTGAGGTTCGTTGCCCAAGGTGTCCACGCCCAGCGCATCAGCCAACCGCCGGGCGGGGTCGATGGTCACGACGCATGCCTTGAGACCACTTCGCGCCGCCTGCAGGGCCAGGGCCGCTGCGGCAGTTGTCTTCCCGACGCCTCCTGGCCCCACGCAGACGACGACCCTCGCCCCGCTCATGTTGCTCCGAGCGAGAGGCCGGCGATGCCCTCGGCCAGGGACTCCGTCAGGACATCGAGCTCCGCCGGCCCGAGGGCGGCGCTGAAGCAGAAGGGTAGCTCGATCTGGG
>JAKAWM010000210.1 GCA_021827285.1 Actinomycetes bacterium
CTCGGAGCGCCACTATGTGGTCGGGTTGGACCTGGCTGAGCGCACCGCTACGGTCGGGCCCCTGGAAGATCTGCTGGTTAGCGAGATCCGGGTCCTGGACATGCGCTGGGTGTCCGGGCCCCTACCTGCGGGTGCACCCATAGAAGCCCAGATGAGCGCCCATGGCCGTATTGCCCCGGGCTACTGGGGCGAGGGGATTGTCTCGCTGCGAGAGCCAGTTCGGAGGGTGGCGCCCGGCCAGGCCGTCGTCCTCTACCTGCCCGACCCTCAGGGCGGCGACTTGGTTGTGGGCGGCGGAGCGGCGGCATAGGCCAGCTCAGGCCAGTTCAGGTCTCCAGCTTGCCGTGCCCGCCAGCCTGGCGGTTTTGGCATTACGGTCGGCACCCACGGGTAGCCTGTTGGCGATGGACGGCGCCGACGCTGCCCTCGCCCAGCGGGCGCAGGAGCTGCGAGATCTGATCGCCCACCATAACCGCCGCTACTACGAGCTGGACGACCCGGAGGTAAGCGACGCGGAGTACGACGAGCTGGTAGCCGAGCTCGCCGGCATCGAGCGCGATCACCCAGAGCTGGTAACCGCCGAGTCGCCCACCCAGCACGTGGGAGGCGCTCCCGTGGGCCTTTTCCAGGAGGTCCACCACCGCACCCCCATGATGTCGCTCGACAAGACGGCCAGCTTTGAGGAGCTTCTGGCGTGGGGCAAGCGCATGGAGCGCTACATCTCGGGGGAGGTTGCCTTCACTTGCGAGCTTAAAATTGACGGCTTGGCCATGTCGCTCCTGTACGAGGGTGGCCAGCTGGTCAGAGCGGCCACGAGGGGCAACGGTGAGGTGGGTGAAGACGTGACCGCCAACATCGTTACTATCGGCGCGATACCCAAGCAGCTGGCCGGTTCCCCGCCCGAAGTGCTGGAGGTCCGAGGCGAGGTTTACATGACGACCAGCGCCTTTGAGGAGCTCAACCGCCACCAGGCGGAGATCGGCGCCCGCGTTTTCATCAATCCCCGCAACGCCGCCGCCGGCTCGCTCCGCCAGAAGGACCCGGCCATAACCGCGGGAAGGGACTTGTCGTTTTGTGCCTACCAGTTGGGCGACGTGGTTGGTGGGCCGGCTTTCCGCTACCACCATGAGACCCTCGACTGGCTACGCGAGCTGGCCTTCCCAGTCAGCTCCCACGTCGCCACGGTCCCCAACCTGAGAGAAGTGGACGAATATTGCACCACTTGGCTGCACCAGCGTCACAGCATCGACTTCGAGATCGACGGGACGGTGGTCAAGGTCGACGACCTGGCTCAGCGCCGGGAGCTGGGGGCGACATCCCATGCCCCCAGGTGGGCTATCGCCTATAAATTTCCACCCGAAGAAAAAAACACCCTCTTGAAGGACATCATGGTTTCGATCGGCCGGACAGGCAAGGCAACCCCGTTTGCCATCCTGGAGCCGGTCGTGGTCGGCGGGGCGACCGTCCAGCTGGCGACCTTGCACAACGAGGACCAGGTCAGGGCCAAAGACGTGCGGCCCGGTGACACCGTGGTCGTGCGCCGGGCTGGCGATGTGATCCCCGAGGTACGGGGCCCCGTGCTGGCCCTTCGGCCCGAGGGCCTGCCGGCGTGGACCTTCCCCGCGACCTGTCCCATCTGCGGCTCTCCGTTGCAGCGCCTGGCTGGCGAGGCGGACACCTACTGCATGAATGTCGATTGCCCGGGCCAGCAAGTGCAACGGATCACCCACTTTGCTTCCCGGGGGGCTATGGACATCGAGGGCCTGGGCGAGCGGACGGTCGCTCTGTTCTGCCGTGAAGGCTTGCTAGCCGACGTGGCCGACATCTATTCGTTGGACTACGACCGTGTGCAAGGTTTTGAAGGTTTTGGCTCCATTTCGGTCTCCAACCTGGCTGGAGCGATCGAAACGTCCAAGTCCCGGCCCCTGGCCAACCTGCTGGTCGGTTTGTCCATCCGCCATCTGGGCGCCAATGGCAGCCAGGTACTTGCTCGGTCGGCCGGGCACCTGGACAGGATCATGGACGCCCCCGAGGCAGATATCGCCGCCATCGAGGGCATCGGGCCGGTTATCGCGGCGAGCGTGAAGCGCTTCTTCTCATTGCCCCGAAACCGCGAAGTGGTAGAGCGCCTCCGCCGGGCCGGCCTCAACTTTGCTGGCCCTGGCGAGCCAGGGCAGCCCCAGACCTTGGCCGGTAAGTCGATCGTCGTGACCGGCACCCTGCAACGCTGGTCACGAGAGGAGGCGGAGGCGGCCATAAAAGCCAGAGGAGGTAAGGCGCCAGGCAGCGTGTCGGCCAAGACGACGGCGGTGGTTGTGGGGTCGGACCCCGGAAGCGCAAAGCTCTCCAAGGCGGCTGACCTGGCGATCCCGCTGCTGGGCGAGGAGGCCTTTGAAAGCCTGCTGCAGACGGGCCAGCTTCCCGAGCACTGAACCCGGGGCAAACGGCCAGCTGCCCCAGCCCTGAGGGGCTATGGCCTACCTCAGAGGTGACCTAAGGCCCTACTGCTAGGACTTCTGGGCCGTTGAACATGGAAGGACCATGTTCGTTCAGGATTTCATGATCGTTGATCGGCCGGCCAGCGAGGTCATCGCCCAGCTTCGGGACGGGGCCGTCCTGGGGCGGGCGGCCGAAGAGGCGGGCGAGGAGCTCGGCGATTTCCGGATCAAGGTGGGGCCAAAGAGCTGGCCTCCTCTCTTGGCCAAGACCGTCGAGGTCACCCTGGGGCCCGTGCGCCGTCACGACGACGTGACGTTGCTGGCCTTCTCGTGGCGGGCCGCTGGCTACCCTTCCCTTTTCCCGGCATTGGACGCCGACCTGGAGGTGAGCCCTATCGGGGAGAGCCAAAGCGAAGTGTCCCTCCAGGGACGCTACGAACCCCCAGGGGGTACGCCGGGCAAAGTGGCCGACCGCCTGGTCTTGCACCGGCTGGCCGATGCCACCATAAGAGCCTTCCTGTCCCGGCTGGCACTGGGGCTCGAAGCTGGTCGGAGCCAGACGGTGGACGATCCCGTCTAGCTTTAGCGGGGGTACGTGACCGGCCTTTAGTGAGCCAACCTGGCCGCTTGAGGCCTTCCCGCCGCGCAGAAGCAGCTAGAGCTGCTTTAGGGCGCCCGGCATCCCCCAATTTTGGGGCGCCGTGTGGGTACCCTTTTCAGGTGGCATTACCACACAGTGTCGAGTTGGTCGGGCGTGTGCTCGGAGAGCGCTACCGCCTCTTGCGAGCCGTTGGCACTGGGGCATCAGCTCATGTTTACGTAGCCGAGGACACCCGTTTGCGCCGCCGGGTGGCGGTCAAGGTGCTCCACCCAGCCTTGGCCGGAGACCAGTCGTTCCTGCGGCGCTTCCGGGCTGAGGCCCAGAGCATTGCTTCTCTCCGCCACGCCAGCATCTGCCGGGTGTACGACTGGGGAGAGGACGACGGCGATCCCTACCTTGTCATGGAGCTGCTCGAGGGGGGTAGCCTGCGCTCCCTCCTGGACAGCGGTTACCGGCTCGGTGTTAGCCAGGCGGCCGCCCTGGCGGTGGACGCGGCGTCCGCGTTGCAGTACGCCCACTCCAGAGGTCTTGTGCACCGGGACATAAAGCCAGCCAACCTGCTCTTCGACGAAGAAGGTCACGTCAGCATCGCGGACTTCGGCATTGCCCGCGCCCTAGCCGAGGCCACCTGGACCGAGCCTATGGGTGCCATCGTTGGCACCGCTCGCTACGCGGCCCCAGAGCAGCTCAAAGGGATGGCTTTGGACGGCCGCGCCGATGTCTACGCGCTGGCCTTGGTACTGGTGGAAGCCGTGACCGGCACTGTGCCCTTCGCTCTGGACACGACGCTTGGCACCCTCATGGCCAGGGTCACCAAACCCCTCATCATCCCGGCGGAGCTGGGCAGGCTCCGGCCTGTCCTGGAGCAGGCGGCGACGACCGAGCCCGAAGAGCGCTTGGACGCAAGAGGTTTTGCCGACGCTGTTGCCGCCGTCACCAGGCACCTGCCGGTACCCGAACCGCTGCCTCTCAAGAGCCTGGGCAGTGCCAGCCTGGCGATATTGGACGGGGTGGTTGAGCCTACCGAACTGGCCGGTGGCCGGCAGCGCCCGGCCGGGGCCGGTCTGACCATCCTGGCCAACGACCTCGTCGTAGGCGTCCCATCCGCCGCGGGGGAGCCTTCCATCCCCGAGGCGCCCGTCTCGGAGAAAATGCCGGCGAGCGATGAGGCAGCGGTAACCGGCTCTCGTACGTCAAACCGCCTCGATGACCCGTCCCTTCCTCCCGACCTGTCTGCCCCATGGGGGTTCTCGGCCTCGCTGCCAGGGCCCGCGGTTGCTGAGCCTGGCCCGCCTACAGGGCCCGCGGTTGCTGAGCCTGGCCCGCCTACAGGGCCCGCGGTTGCTGAGCCTGGCCCGCCTGCCGGGTCCGCGGGTATAGCTTCCCCCTCCGGTGGGGCCAACGGGCTGACTGATATTGGCGGAGCTATCCCGATGCCCACCGGCCGCGAAGAGGGTTGGGAGGACGACGTTGAGGACATGGGCGCTTTGCGGGCTGGTCGCAGGTGGGCCGGTCGCAGGTGGGCCGTCCGCTCGGCCCTGGTGGTGGTCGTTCTCGCGCTGGTGGCCGCCGGTGTGGCGGCGGCGCTGATGCTCCTGCGCCCCGCACCCTCTTACGCCGTTCCCCCGCTCAGGGGGCGAACTGAGGCCCAAGCGCGCTCCCTCCTGGTCACCCGGCATCTCCAACTTCTTATCGTCGGACGGCAGTGGGACGCTGAACCGAAGGGTGAGGTGGTGGCCCAGTCGCCTTCTCCTGGCGTCAAGCTGCCGGCCAAAGGGGCGGTGTCGGTTACTCTGTCCGAGGGCCCCCAGCCTGTCCCCGTCCCGAGCTTGGGCACCTTGACCTTGGCCCAAGCTGGGCGGGTGCTCCGTTCGGCCGGCCTTGTGATGGGCCCGATCGCTCGGCACACGAGCATGACAGTCCCCAAGGGTGTGGTGATCTCGTGGTCCTTCGCCGGGCGGTCGGTCGTCCCTGGCACCGCCGTCGGAGTGGTTGTTTCAGCGGGCAAACCCATGGCTACCGTGCCCAGTTACGGTGCGGGGACAACCAGTTATGCAGAGATGCGGCGGCTGCTGGCCGCCGCTGGCTTCGCCGTGGCCGAAACCACCACCTACAGCGATACGGTGCCCTCAGGTGACGTGGTCGCCGTCAGCCCGCCACCGGGAGCAAGCCTCGTGGTCGGTACGACGGTCACTGTCACGGTCTCGCTCGGGCCTCACATGGTGGTGGTCCCCCAAAGCATCGTGGGCATGTCCGTCGACCAGGCGGCTAACGAGCTCTACACGGTCGGCCTGGGCGTTTATGGTGTCCAGGGAAACCTGCGGGCACCGGTGACAGGGAGCCAGCCGGGGGTGGGCACCTCCATCCGTTATGGCAGCTCGGTCATCTTGGTCACCGGGCCTCCTGCGGGCCAGGGGCCGCCGTTAGGCTCGCCGCATGGAGGCAATTGAACCGAGTGTGGTGGACAAGGCCCTGAGTGAGGGCCTTGGCTGGCAGCGTGAAGGAAACGAGCTGGTCAAGGTCTGGAAGGGCAAGGACTTCTTAGCCGCCTTGGCCT
>JAKAWM010000211.1 GCA_021827285.1 Actinomycetes bacterium
TGCTCTAGCTGGGGCCTTCCCAGAAGCGGGCAGCGGCGAGGGGCACGGATGGTCCGAGCTATGGAACATCAGCTGGAACGAGCCCACCCCCGAAATGCCCGAGCCCACCCCCGAAATGCCGGAGCCCGCAACCGAGGCGCCCGAGCCGGTAGCTGCCAGCGCCGCCGTGCCCACTCCCGCGACCCCAGCGGCCGCCTCGCCCTGGTCTTTCGTGGAGCGAGCAACGCCGGCCTACCCGGTCCCCGACTTGAGCGTCACCCGTGACCGCCTGGCCCCGGTCGGTCCCGTTGGTCCGGGTGCCGGGGTCGACGCCGCCCTCCACCCCGCCGCTCAAGCGGCCAGTACAGCCGCCGGCCTCCGCAAGCTCACCAGAAGGGTCCCGGGCGCCGCCTTGACCGAGCAGGACGGATCATTGAAGCGCAGCTCGCCCACCACCACTACGGCCAGCCCCCTCGGGCTCGCTGGCGCGTTATCGCAATACCTCTCCGCCACTACCACCTCCAGCCGTCCTGACAAGGAGCACAAGGATCAATGGCCACAGAAACCCTGAGCAAAGAAGCGGTAAATTTCAATTGGCTGCTCGACAACTTCGTCACGACGAGCGCCGGGGTATGCGACGCCGTGGCCGTCTCCTCGGATGGTCTGCTGATGGCCATGTCGCACACGCTCGACCGAGCAGGTGCCGAAAGGGTGGCCGCCATCATTTCTGGCACCGTTGGGCTTTCCCGGGGAGCAGCCAAGGCCTTCGGTTGGGAGCCCGTCCACCAGGTCATTATCGCCATGGACGGTGGGTACCTCTTCATATCGCAGATTTCTGATGGGAGCAGCCTGGGTGTGGTAGCCAACGCGGGGTGCGACATAGGGCTCGTCGGCTACCAGACCCAATTGCTCCTAGAAAAGATCGGGACCCTGCTCACGCCCGCACTCGTGGCTGAACTGCGGGCCGCAGTGCTCCAGTGATGTTGCACGAACCCCGATGACCGCCCAAGGAACGCCGCGAGATCCGGGGCTCATCCGCCCGTTTATCCTTACGGGCGGACGTACCGCCGCGGCACGGCCCGACCTGCGTTGGGAGACTCTGGTCGAAGCCCTCATGGGCCGGGCCAGGCTAGCCAAGACGACCGAGCAGCGAACGCTGCTTTCATACGCGGGTACACCCATATCTATCGCTGAGCTTTCCTCCTACATGCACCTGCCGACCCAGGTAGTCGCGATACTGGTCGGGGATCTCTTGGACATGGGTGCGATCCGCATTCACCAGACCGACCCCGTCGAGATCGAGCTATCGGCCCTAACGAGGATGATCGAACGTGTCCGTGCTATCCACTGAACACACTTCCGCCCGCCACATAACCGCGGTGAAGTTCGTTATCGCTGGCGGCTTCGGCGTCGGCAAGACCACTTTTGTGGGGGCCATCTCAGAAGTAGAGCCGCTCACGACCGAAGCAGCCATGACAACGGTAGCCGCCGGCGTAGACAATCACTCGGCGGTGGCCGGCACAGCCAAAACCACAACGACCGTAGCCATGGACTTTGGCCGCCTGACCGTGGACGAGACCCTGGTCATGTACTTGTTCGGTGCCCCCGGCCAAGAACGCTTCACCTTCATGTGGGACGACCTCATCAACGGAGCCCTTGGTGCCGTCGTCTTGGTGGACACCAGCCGGGTGGAGGACTGTTTTGCCGCCGTTGATTACTTCGAGAAAAAGAGCCTCCCGTTTGTGGTCGGGGTCAACAACTTCGACGGCACGGAACGCTACCCGCTGGACGACGTCCGAGAGGCTTTGTGCATTTCGCCCGGCGTGCCCGTGTTCGACATGGACGCCAGAGAAAAGGCCTCCTGCCGGGATGCCCTCCTCACGCTCCTCGAACTACTGGTCGCCAAAATGACGTCCAGGAAGGCAGCGGCCAAATAGCGGGCCCGGCCGTTCCCCAGACGGCTAGGCATGGAGCAAGCCGAGGTACCAGTTGACGACGGGCGAGCCGAGCAGGGCCGCCAGTACGGCGCCCGCGCCGAGGAAGGTCCCGAAGGGCACGGCCGTCTTGCGCCCGGCCCGCCCAGCCGCGATGAGCGAAAGCCCCACGGCGGAACCCAGCACACTGGCCACCACGAAGCCCAACAACGCGTAGGCGGCCCCCAGCCAGCCGAGCCCAAAGCCGATCAATAGGGCTAGGCGGACATCGCCAAAACCGAGCGCTCGGGGCGAAAGGTAATTGATGGCAAAAAAGACGCCCCAAGCCACCAGGGCGGACAGAAGGGCAACGCCGAGCCGGCGCCACTGCCCTGCGCTTACCGCCCCGGCCAGAAGGACCGCTGCCACAACCCCCAGCGTGACATAGACCACCTTCTTGGGCAGGAGCATGTGGTCCAGGTCTATGAAGGCCAGAGCCACCAGTCCCGCCATCAGCGCGGCCTCGCCCAGGGCTGTCCACGAAAGCCCGAAGCGTAATCCCACCCCGGCGAAGACCACGCCCGTGAGCGCCTCCACCAGGGGGTAGCGGGGCGAGATGGGAGCCCCGCAGTCCCGGCACCGTCCCCGCAACCACAACCACGAAAGCACGGGAATGTTGTCGCGCGCCCTCACCCGGCCACCGCAGGCCGGGCAAGCCGACGGGGGGTTGACGACCGAGCGTCCGGCCGGCACCCGGTAGATTACGACGTTGGCAAACGACCCGATCAGCAAGCCGAAAATACCGAGCGCCAGCGCTGGCACAGCACCAGGTTGCATGAACATGTTCTCGGCTCAGGACCGCCTCTCACTGAGGTCGGCCAGAGACTCGCGCACCGCCTGGGGCGGGACATCGTGCACGACTTCCAAACCGGACGGCCCCTCCAGCACCATTGTCAAACCACCTGAGGTTACCTTCTTGTCCCTCCCCATCAGGTGGATTAGTTCTTCGATCGAGCTCCCGGGAGGTAACCGACCGGGTAGGTCGTAGCCGGACACCACCGCTTCGTGGTCCTTGACCCGCTCGGCCGAGATTCGCCCTAGCCGGCAGGCCAGGTGGGCTGCGAAGACCAGGCCCACAGCCACCGCCTCGCCGTGGCGAAGGCCGTACCCGCCGGCTGTCTCGATGGCGTGGGCCAGGGTGTGACCGTAGTTGAGGACCGCCCGTCCCGGGCCCGCCCCGCGGCCCAACGCCTCCCGTTCGTCTGTCGCAACGACGGCTGCCTTGCAGGCCACGCAACGGGCCACGGCCTCCTCAAGGGGAAGCGACGGGAGGTCAGGCACCCCCAAGAAAGCGTACTTGGCCATCTCCCCCAAGCCGCTGCGGTACTCCCGCGGGGGCAACGTAGCCAGGACGGCCGTATCGCACAGCACGGCCGCGGGCTGCCAGAAGGCGCCCACCAGGTTCTTGCCCTCTGGCAGGTTGACTCCCGTCTTGCCGCCTATGGCGGCGTCGACTTGGGCCAGCAGGGTCGTGGCCACGTGCACGACGGCAACGCCTCGGTGGTAGACGGCCGCCGCGAAGCCGGCCACGTCGGTCACCACCCCGCCGCCCACTCCGACCACGACGTCAGCCCGCGTCAGCCCGAACCGGGCAAAACCCCGGCACAGCTCTTCCACCGTGCTGAGGCTTTTCGCCTCCTCCCCCTCGCCGATGGGAAAGATCTGCTGCGTCACGCCGGTTTGCACCTGGACATCGACCGCGGCCTGTGTCACTACCGCCGCCTTGATGCAACCGGCCGGCATCATCGCCGCCAGCCAGTCCTTGGCACCCGGCCCGACCACGACCGGGTAGGACCTCTCCCCTAGCTCTACCCGAAGCTCTCGCACAGCTTCTCCGCCACCCCCTCGGGGGAAAGGCCGTCCACGTCGATGACCACGTCAGCCACGTCCATGTAGAGCGCCTCGCGCTCCGCCAAAACCCGCTCCAGGGCACCTCGCGCACCACCAGCCAGCAAGGGCCGGCCGTCGCCGTCCCCGACCCGGCCGGCCAGGGTCAGGGGGGTGGCCCGAAGCCACACGACAGTCCCCGCCCGGCGAAGTGCCTCCCTGTTGGCCAGGCTCAACACTGCCCCGCCACCCACCGACGCGATCAGCGGCTCAGGGCTGGCCGCCAGGGCGGCGACCGCCTCCGACTCCAGGGCGCGGAACCCGGCCTCCCCTCGCTCAGCGAAGACCTCGGCCACGCTCTTCGCGGTAGCCGCCTCCACCTCGGCGTCGGTATCGACAATGGGCCAACCGAGACGTCGTGCCGCCAGCTCGGCCACGGTTGATTTGCCTGCCCCCATCATCCCCACCAGTAGCAGCCTTCTCGGGCCCTGGCTCACGCCAGCGTGGCCAGGAAGGAATCCCGGTTGCGCACCACCTCAGCCATCGAGTCCCCGCCGAACTTGCGCAGCGCCTCCCCGGCCAGCACCCAGGCCATCATGGTCTCAGCCACCACGCCCATGGCCGGGACGGCGGTATGGTCGGTGCGCTCTTTGAAAGACACGGTCTCCCGCTTGGTCACCACGTCGACGGTCTTCAGCACGGGCCGGTTGAGCGTCGACAGGGGCTTCATGTAGCAGCGAGCCACTACAGGCTCGCCGTTGGTGATGCCTCCCTCGATACCACCGGCGTGGTTCGAGGCCCGCGCATAGCGCTCGCTGGCCGGGTCCCAACTGATCGGGTCGTGCGCCACCGAACCCCGCAGGCCGGCGACCTCGACCCCGTCGCCGATCTCGACCGCTTTGACGGCCTGGATGCTCATAAGAGCCTGGGCCAGGAGGCTGTCGATCTTGCGGTCCCAATGTACGTGGCTCCCCAGCCCGACCGGGACACCATAGCCAATCACCTCAGCAACACCGCCCAGTGAATCGCCCTCCTTGGCCGCCGCCTTGATCGCTTCGATCATTTCGGCCTCGGCGTCGGGATCAAAGCAACGCACCGGAGACAGGTCCACCGCGTCCAACTGGTGCGGTCCGGGCCGGCGCCCGGCCTTCGCCACCACCGCGCCCAGCTGGACCACATGGCTCACCACCTCGATCCCCAGCTGCCTGAGCAGTGCCTTGCATATGGCGCCCGCGGCCACCCGGGCCGCCGTCTCCCGGGCCGACGCTCGTTCAAGCACGTCCCTCGCCTCGGACAGGCCGTACTTTTGCATACCCGCCAGGTCGGCATGGCCGGGCCGAGGCTGGGTCAGGGGCTTGGCCGTCTCCCCCGGCGCGGGCGACATCTCCTCGGTCCACTTCGGCCACTCGGTGTTGGCGATCTCGATGGCAACGGGGCCCCCCTTGGTGTAACCGTGGCGCACGCCTCCCAGCAACGTCAGCTCATCGGCTTCGAACCGCATTCGCGGGCCCCGGCCGAAGCCGAGCCGCCTCCGGGCCAGCTCCTGGCCTATCGGCTCGGTCGTCACAGCCAGGCCAGCAGGCAGGCCTTCGATGATCACGACCAAGGCCTTGCCATGGGACTCCCCGGCGGTCAGGAACCTTAGCATTGCCGCCAGCCTACTAGCCGCTGAGAGGGGCCATGGGTGCTGAAGTGCCTGGCCATCGACCTGGGATGTGGTCTCCGGAGTGCCTATATTTGGCCAAGATTGACAACTGCCCGGCTTGCCGCCACCACCTGTCTATCGGCGCGGCTCCACTTCGTCCCGGGCGCGAT
>JAKAWM010000212.1 GCA_021827285.1 Actinomycetes bacterium
GCGGCAACGCAACTACGCCACCTGCCCCTGGCAGTCGCCAGGCTAAGTGCCGCTAACCCGCCCGCGCGTCACCAACGACAATGTCGTCTAACACCAGCTTGCACTCGGTCCCCGGCGAGTTAAGGGATCCTCTTAAGTGCTCGGGGACCAAAACTCGCCAAGCGGCAAGCCAACCGGAGCTTCATCTCCCCCGCGTCACCGCATGTTCGGGTGCGGTGAGGCCTCCAAGTCGGTGCAGAAGGTCGCCGCAACGGGCGCGACACTACTCTCCGCCAGTTCGACCCGGCCTCATGGCGCGCTGAAGGAGAGTGGTGACAACTGTTGGGAGATTTCAGCGAGTGCGGACCGGCTATGGGCCGCAGGTGGCGCAGGCCCCGCAGGCCTGCTGTACCCCACGAAGCCGGATGGGATTGCGCCTGGTGGGCAACTTTGGCCGGATTTTACAGACCACTCGGCCGCGTTGCGCCAGGAGCCAGTCCTTATCCACGACAACGACGACCACGGTCCGTGGTCCGCGCTTGGTCGCCACGGTTTTGACTACGGCCTTGCACCCGGTTTCGGCCTTGGCCCTCTGGAGCTCCGCGCGGTAGAAGTCCCTGACCTCTTCCCAGGACCCACAGGCTTTGTAGCGGATGTTGAGCTCGGTGTAAACACCTTGACGGCCCCGCAGCCCCTCGGCACGCGCTGTTTCCCTGGTGACTTTCTCTCCGCGCTGCTCCCGCCTGGCACAGGCCTCAGCCCCGCGGACGAGGGGTTCCAGGCGCCCTATCTTGTGCCTTTGCTCCTTGTCGGCCAGGTCCTCGTCTAGCTCGTGGACGCTAATCCCCCAGCGCGAGAGGTCGATACGAGGGCCAAGCAGGCGGACTGGTGTGCCAGGGTGCTCGAGCGGGCGGACGCGGCCAATTACCTGGGTGATCTCACACCCCATACGGTCGTCGTCCCAGCGCTGGATGGCCTCGAGCGCGTAGACGCTTCGGCCGGGCGTCAGTATGCGCTCGCCGTCCCAGGCTGGCCATTCCTCTTCGCTGGCGCCAGCCGCCAGCGCCAGAGCCCGGTCTGATAGGTAGGCCATCTCAGCTGCTGCCGGGGCCAAGAACGGCGCCGACACGATGAGCATGGGCCGGAGATGGGGGGGTGGTACTCGCGCGTTGACCCGCCGAGGCTCGCGACCGCGGCGCGGCTGGGGAGTGAGGGCGTGGCGTCGGCGAGGATGACGGGGTGGGCGGGCGAAGGCCCTGCCAACAGCCATTCGCCGAGCGCGGTGGGGGCTGAGAAATGCAGGCGAGGGCCATGCCATACGCCGGCCTGGTCCGTGTAGCCGGGCGCAGCCGTGATGGAGCCACGCTCGCCGGCAAAGGCAAGCGCTTTTGCCGCTCGGAGCGCGGCATCGACCGAGCTCTTCGGCTCGCCGTCCTCGCCGTTTTCCCAGGCTACATCGACACTTTCCCACAGGGCGGCCGCAGTGGAGCTTCCAGTCTTTGCCTCTTTGGCGACCTGGCCCAGCACCGCGGCCAGCTCACCGACCCGCCTGAGGTCGAGGGCCTCGGCCCCGAAGAGCTCGCGTAGCGCCTTAAGAGCTCGGATGGCGGCGGGGAGTGCCCGTGAGGCCGCCGCGAGCGCCTGAAGGCGCTTGTCGTCTCCGTCCCGCTCGGCCCGCTCGATGCGGGCTGGCAATGCGTTAAGCCCCGCCTCGGCTCCCAGCACCCACTTGTCCACGACGACGGCGCTGATGACCAGGGCGTCGGCCATTAGGTTGGGGATTTCATCGATTACCACAGCACGGGGCGCCCTGTCTGCTCCCGCACCCGAGTAGAGCATCGACTGCGAAAAGGCCGCCGCGGTGGTGATCAGCACCCTGGCTTGGCGTTCATCCGCCAGCTCTAACAGATGGCCACACGGGGCGACATCTAGAGGATGTGGCAGGTCAGGGTGGTCCCGGTGCCATTTTTCCATGAGCGCGTGGATCTCTGCGCTTAACTCAGGGTTGCCGCCCGCAAGTTCCCAGACCGCGCGGATGCCGTGGGGGCAGACGCGGCAAAGCGCCTGTGAGGGCACCTGGTTCTGCTCTCCCACCGCCTCGGCGCTCTCGAGTTGGGCGCAGAGCGCCTTGCCGTCGGGGCTGGTGTAGGAGCGAGGCCTGTGAATTTTGTACTCACCAGGCGGAGCTCCGCGGAGCACCAGCCCTTCAGCCCACTCGACCACCCCAAGTGTGGTCGGGCAGATGACCAGCCATTCACGACGGTCGCGGGTAGCCAGGTCCATGAGCGCGTGTGTCTTCCCGACACCGGTGGTGACGGCTAGGAGCGTGAGCAGGTCCGCCTTGGTGGGCTCGGCACTCCACCGCGTGGTGAGGGCGTCAAGGTCCGAAGCGAGGGCGGCCCGGACCGGGCCGAGGTCGAGGCCTTCAGATGGCTGCTTCTGCCCGCCCGAGCGGGGCATGGAGGCGGCCGACATGGCCACCCTCCCGCGTTGCTGGGCGGCGGGCGCAGAGGGCTACTGCTTGCCGGCGCCGGCGGCGTCTCGCGCGGCCGGGGGGGCCGGCGTCATCGAGACGCGGCAGGGGTGCGGCTTGCTCTTCTTCCCCGACCGGGGCGGCGAGGATGGTGGCCAGCCAGATGTCGTCCATTGCTGCCTCAGCGCTGAGCAAAATGTCAAGGACCGCCTGTGCCGCGTCGAGAGCCTCGACTATCACGCGGTCCTTTTCGCTCTCGGCTGGTGCCCACACCTCGTTGTCCGTGTCGAGCTCAGCCGCACGGACGATGCCCATAAGTTGCTTGAGCCCGAGCGGTTCTGGACCGATAACAGCTATCGCGAGCCCCGGGTGCCTGACAAAGACGCTCAGCTCTGGGAAAGCCGCCTCGCGCAAGAGCCGGCGCATGTCGCGGCGGCACCGCACTTGACGCTCCGGGCGGCGCAGGGTGTCGATGGCGTCCCTGGTGGTCGGCGGGTCGTCCTGGTCGGAAATCGCCCACTTTGCCTTGGGATCTGCTAGACTCTTCATCTGACGAGGCCCCCTTTCGCTGGGTGGCGAAATCCTTTCTGTGCCGGGGCCTCGTCACGTCCTCGTATCCATGAGGACTGTGCCGAGATCCCGCTACGTTACGTGATGAGACTACTGCATCGAGCGGCGGAATGCAAGATTCTCTAGGCAACCCCACATGTTTTGCTTCCCCGTCGTTCCCCATGGTTCCCCGTCGTTCCCATGCTCAAGCCTCTGACCAGGGGAAACGCAGTTGACCAAAAAATCTCCAGGAGCGACCCCAGGGTCACTTCACCCCCCCCGTTCGCTGCCTACGATAATTAACGTTATGCGCCGAGCCCCCTACCAGGGAGCGGGGCTGTGCTGTCCAATAGCTCTAGTTGTTGGCGACGGGCGCTAGGTAGCTAGGGTGACGACGAGATGGCCGACCTGAGGTGAGTATTGACCTGTCTCGGCTGACTTAAGTCAGGAGACACCCGCCCTTAAGTCAGCACCAATGCTCGCCACCCTGACGGGCTGCCCCGCGCCGCTGCCAGGACTCCACCCGGCGGCCATTAAAGAGAGACTTGCTGGTCCAGGGAGCGGCTCAGGTCGACCACCTTCGCCTCCCTCTCCACTCCCCCCTCCCGGCCCTGGTCGTGCTGCCGACCCGGCCCAAGCCATCGCTCCCCGTCCCACATGGCCCGCCGGCCGTGCGAAGGGCACAGGTCGCAATCCGCCCCTCGCCCGAGCTCGTCGGCTCGCAGCTGCACGAGGACGATGGGTTTGCCGTCTTGCCAAGCGCCGTAGTTACCAAGCGCCGGCAGCCAGACAGGCTCCAGCTCGCCGGCGCACTCGTCGCAGGCCACGGACCACCGACCTGTGTGCAGGTCGAACATCGCCCATCCGTCGGCATGTGGCTGTGTCATATCGTTCACCTTTCTCCGAGGAACTGCCGGGCGGCCAGGATCGTCGTCGGGCGCCAGGCCCCGCCGGCCTCGAGCACGTACTGGCCGGCGCCCACCTGCCACAGCGTCCGACCGTCTCGGGTCGCGATGGCGACGGGCTGGTCCGCGACGGCCGGCTCGACCCACGTCCAGGGGGCCACAGGGACGACCTTCGGCTCGCTCCGAGCCGTAACGTGCCGGGACCTCGATACCAGCGCCGGCAGGACCAGAAAGGCGCTGGCCCATGCCAGTACGACCCGGGCGAGGGCGAGGACGGCGCTCACTTTCTTTCCCCCTCCTGGCTCGGACGGAACGCGAACACCCCGCCGTCGGAGGCCACCAGCCAGTAGCCGCCGCCTGGCGCCGGCGCCGCAGCGACGATCGGGGCGTTGAGGCGACCCCGCAGCGCTCCTGGGACCGAGCCGGCGAACTTGGCATTGCCGAACGAGAAGACCCCACCGTCGCTGGCGAACAACCAGTAGCCCTTGCCGTTGGCGGTGGCCACACCCCCGACGATGGGAGCATTGAGCTTTCGGCGCTGGGCGTTGAGCACGCCTGGGACCGAGCCGTAGAAGCGAACCTTGCCGAACGTGAACACGCCGCCGTCGGCCGCGAAGAGCCAGTAACCCTGGCCGTTCTGGAGGGACGCCGCGGCGACGACAGGAGCGGCCAGGTGCTTATGCTCCGGGTCGAGCACCTTCGGCACGGAGCCGAGGAACTGTGCTCGTCCGAACGTGAACACGCCGCCGTCGGAGGCATAGAGCCAGTAACCATTGCCGTTTGGCGCAGGCATGACGGTGCCAACGACGGGGGCTGCCAGGTGCTCCCGCAACTTGGCAAGCACGCCTGGGACGGAGCCGTGGAACCCGGCCTTGGCGAAGGAGAACACGCCGCCGTCCTTGGCCGCAAGTCGGTAGCCGGCAGTCCCGCCTGCCACCGGAGCGTTGAGGCGCTTGTCCAACTTGGCCAAGACGCCGGGCACCGACCCGTGGAATTTGGCCGCTCCGAAGACGAACACGCCCCCGTCCTGGGCGATGAGGACGTAGCCCCCGCGGCCGTCCGGGACGACGGTGCCTGTCACAGGAGCGTTGAGGCGCTTGTCGCCGAGCGCCCCTGGGACGCTGCCGTGGTAGTGCGAACCTGGCGCCCCGCCGAAGGCGAACACCCCGCCATCGGAACCGACCAACCGGTACCCACAACCGTCACGTGCCGGCGTAATGCCGACTATTGGAGCGCGCAGTTTGCGGCGCTCCCGATCGAGGACGCCTGGGACCGAGCCCTTGAAGTGAGCGCCCGAGCACGCTGCTGCACGCACGCTGCTAAGCGCTTCCGCGTGTGCGGGCTGGAACTGTGCGGCTATCAGAGTTGCATGGTCGATCACGACACCGCTCGACCCCGCTGTCACGGCCACGTGGACCGCAGGCAGCGTCGTACCGGACGATAAGGGCAGTGACCCGGACCACCCACACTGAGCCGAGGTTTCGACCGTGCAGCTCCAATGTTGGCCCTCGGCACGTGTGACCTTCCCAGTGCTCGTGACGGTCAACTGAGGCGGGGTTGTGAGGGCGACCGGCAACGCTGTTAAAGATCACGTGAGCATGTAGGACGTCGATCATCGAAAATGTAGGTACCTGAGTGCCCTGGTGGGCTTGAGAAGGAGGTCCACCAATCGGCCAGTGG
>JAKAWM010000213.1 GCA_021827285.1 Actinomycetes bacterium
CAGGTCGCCTACTGGTCGCCCGTGGCGGTGCTGGCGGAAGCCTGAGAGCTCACCGTCGTAGACGTAAACATCCCGCAAGGCCTTCGCCACCTGGCTCAAGCGGCCGAAGTCGGCGTAGTACCCGTGGCGTTCCCCAGTCAGCAACGCATGAAGGGCGTGATGGTAGTCGTCATCCCAGCAGGCAGTGAGCCCGTAGCCCTGGGGCCCTCGGGAGCGTACCAGCCTGGGGTCATTGCGGTCGCTCTCTGCGATCAGCCAGGGCACACGGCCGACATCTGAAGACAACTTGGCCACCGCGCCCGACAGTTCTTCTAGGATGTGCAGTGCGCTTTCGTCAAAAATGGCATGCACCGCATCCAGGCGAAGGCCATCAATGTGGTACTCCCTCAGCCACATAAGGGCGTTATCAACCACGAAATTACGCACCTCGTGGCTCCCCGGCCCATCGAAGTTAACCGCCTGGCCCCAGGGCGTCCTGTAGCGGTCCGTAAAGTAAGGGCCGAACTCCGAAAGGTAGTTGCCCACTGGCCCCAGGTGGTTGTATACCACATCGAGCACCACGGCCAGGCCCCGGCGGTGGCAGCAATCGACAAGGCTCTTCAGGCCAGCCGGCCCCCCGTAACGATGGTGCGGCGCCCACAGGTTGACCCCGTCATAGCCCCAGCCCCACCGACCGCTGGCTTCAGCTACGGGCAAAAGCTCAACGGCATTTACCCCCAGGTGGCAGAGGTGGTCCAGGCGGGAGATGGCTCCCTCGAAGGTCCCCTCCGGGCTGAAGGTGCCCACATGCAGTTCATAGAGCACGGCTCGGGGCCATGAGGGCCCTACCCAATGGCTGTCCCCCCATTCGAAGGAGCCGTGGTCCACCACGGCCGACGGCCCGTCTATGCCCTCAGGTTGCCAAGCTGACCGGGGGTCAGCACGGCCGGGGCCACCATCAAGGGAGAACATGTACCGGGTGCCCTCGGGCAGGTCCGCCACCTCCGCACGCCACCACCCGCCCTCCAGGGGCGAGGCGGCCACACGCTTCCCTTGGTCAATAAGGACGACGTCAACTCTCTGGCGTCGGGGCGCCCAGACTTCGAAACGCATTCAGCCAACCCGCTCCAGCAAGGCGACCGGTAAACCGGCCATTAGGTCAGCTATTTTGACCCTGCCCTTCCACCGGCCACCGCACAGCAACTCCGCCCAGTGTCCCGCGGGCAGGCGCAGCGTCGTCGGGCCCCACCCCCCCAGGGCCTGCAGACGCAGCGGCCAGCGGGTGCACACGGCAGCGACTTCGTCGCCTCGGCAAGACCCGACCGCGTGCTCGGCGGCCGGACCTTCGGCCAGCGGTGGGCGGTAGGCGCCCTCGAACACCTCGGAGCGGCGGGCCCGCAACTGCAAGGCACGCCGTACAACCGCCAACTTCACCAATCCCACCTCGTCGCCCTCCGACCATATCTTGGCCAGGTCGGCTCGGTCTGACTGCTCCAGCAGGCGGCTCCGCTGAACGTAATCCACGGAGCGGCGGTTGTCCGGGTCGACCAGCGAAAAATCCCATAACTCGCTCCCCTGGTAAAGGTCCGGCACCCCCGGGCCGGTGAGGGTCAAGAGCTTCAAGGAGAGTGAGTTGGACAAGCCGGCGCGCCCGATGTGATCAACGAACAACCTCATCTCGGCCAAAAAGCGTCGTGAACGCAGCACGGAAGCAACGAAATGAAGCACACCGCCTTCGTAGATGCCGTCGGGGTGCTCCCAACTGGTATGAAGTTTTGCCTCCCTGATCGCCTTCTGCAGGTAAGTGAGGGCGCGCTCAGCCGAAATGGGCCACACCCCAACCAGCGTTTGGTAGATGAACCATTCCGTGGCCGGGTCCGGGAGGTCGGCAACCCGGCGGCGGCGATTGAGGATGTGCCAGCGTTCGACGGCGCCAAGCCACTCTTCGGGGATCTCGGAGAGGACCGATAAACGGGCCCTGGCGTCCTCCGAGCGCTTGGTGTCGTGAGTGGAGGTGGCGAGCAAGCTATGCGGCCAGCGACGCTGTGCCAGGGCACAGTACTCATGGAACTCATCCAGCTCAATGCCAAGGCGGCCCGGGTCGCCGCCCACCTCGTTCAGAGATAACAAAGGGGTGTAACGGTAAAACGCCGTATCTTCCACAGCCTTAGCCATCACCGCCCCGCTCAACTGCTGGAAACGCAAGGCCAGCTCTGCCTCCGCCTCGCCGGGCACGGCCCCGAGGAGCAAATCACGCACGAACGACAACAGCTCCCCATCAAGTTCCGGTTGGCGCAAGCCGGCCGTAACGACGGCCCGTTGGACAACTGCCGCGTCCTGCTCGGAGGGGGGTGAGCCCGGCGTCACGTACGTCCTGTAAACACCCAAGCAGGCGATGACCTCGGCGAGGCAGTTGCGTAGTTCGCGGCGCGTGTGGTCGGAGTGGCGGCGGTGGCGTTCGCACAGACCGGCCAGGAGTTCGACCAATCGGTGGAGATCGGTGGCCAGCGAAGCCGACAGCACGAGGAGCTTGCAGTCATGGACCAGCTCCTCCCACGATGGCTCGGGCCCGCCAAAGGTGCGGAACCCGCGGGCGAGCGCTTCGGCCCCTTCTTTCCACACCAATAGAGCCCCGGCGCGGTTGAGCCAGTCGTAACCAGTCGTACCGGCTACGGGCCAGTCAGCCGGGAGCTGCTCGTCGTGGCCCAGGATCTTCTCGACCACGAGCCAACCCCCCGAGCTGGCGTCCCAGAGCCGCTGCAGGTAAGCCTTGGGATCGCGTAACCCGTCGATGTGGTCAACCCGGAGGCCATCGATGACCCCGTCGGCGAGCCACCGCAGGATCAGCCGGTGGCTGGCCGCAAAAACGGCGTCATCCTCGGGACGTATGGCCACCAGCTCGTTTATGTCGAAAAACCGCCGGTACTGGGCCTCTTCTGATGCCGTGCGCCAGAAGGCCAGCCGGTAGTTCTGCCGGCAGAGGAGGGCGTCCAACGCATCTGGGCTGGAGTTCAGGGCCTCTATCTCCGCGTCCAGGGCGGCGGGTACAGAGGGGTACGTCTGGCACAGCTCGTCGAGCCGCTCACGCAGCAATTCCTTGTCCCGGTGGCGTTCCTTGACGCTGGCCCGGTCGGTTGCCCACGAGGGCGGCAGGTGCCCAAGGGCGTCCGCCAGGCTCTCGAGGAGGGCCCGGGTACTGCCTCTCGGCAAACGCCGGGCGGCTCGGCCCAGAAGTTGGTCGGCGCTGCGGGGGGCAATAGGCAGCTCGTGGTCGAAGTAACGAACTATGAAGCGGCCGCCTCGGCGTTCGACGCGGAGCCGGCCGGCCTCCAGTTCACGCCCGTAGTGGTCGGCCAGCACCGGCACCAGCAAAAGGCCTCCCGCTTCGGCGTTGCGGGCTCCCCATTCGATGTCGAAATACCCGGCGTAAATGCTGGAAGGCCCGTTCTCCAGCACGTCCCACCACCAACGGTTGCCTGGCTTGGCGGCCATGTGGTTGGGGACAACGTCGAGCACCTGTCCCAGGCCCGCGGTACCCAGGGCGGCCTGAAGGACCTGGTAGCCTTCGTCACCGCCCAGTTCCTCGCTCACCGTCCACGGGTCGACCACGTCATAGCCATGGGTGCTCCCCTTGGCGGCCTGCAGCAAGGGCGAAAGGTACACGTGGCTGACGCCGAGGCTCGCCAGATAGGGAGCCACCCGAGCGGCATCCTCGAAGGAGAAGCCGCCTTGAAGCTGTAGCCGGTAGGTGGCTCGCCTGCGTGCGCGGCGATGGTCGGTCCCTGGTGTGCTCACGTCCTTAGCCCTACGACCATACTGGCCGGTCGGTGCCCGCGTTGTGGCGCTAGCCTGACTGGCGACTGTGCTCAGCTATATCCCCAGCCCCAGCCACGCGGACGGCTCCGCGTTCAACGGGTTCAGCATCGCTGGCTTGCACTTCAACTTCTACGGGCTCATTATTGCCATCGGAGTGGTGGTCGCCGTCTGGCTGGCGCAGCGGCGCTGGCGGGCGCTGGGCGGCTTTGCCGGCACCATCACGCCCATTGCCCTGTGGGCCGTCGTGTTCGGGTTGGTCGGAGCGCGCCTGTACTCGGACGTCACCAGCTGGCAGGTCAATACCCAAGGTGACTGGGTGCGGGCATTTGAGATCTGGCAAGGAGGGCTCGGCATCTGGGGAGGTGTCGCGGGCGGGGTCCTGGGTGGCTGGATCCAGGCCCGGCGCATGCACCTCCCCCTGCCCCCTTTGCTCGACATGGTGGCGCCCGCCCTGCCCCTGGCCCAAGCCATCGGGCGCTGGGGCAACTACTTCAACCAGGAGCTGTTCGGCCTGCCCTCCAAGCTGCCCTGGGCGGTGCGGATCACCGACCAGGGCCAGCTGGCCAGCATCTACCCAGCCAGGTACCGCCCGCACATGGCAGACGGCCGCTACCTGCCCGGCACGTTCCAACCCACCTTCCTCTACGAGTGCATTTGGGATTTGCTCACCTTTGGCGCCCTCCTGCTCATAGAGCGCAAGCTCCGGCTCCGGCGCGGGTACCTGTTCGCCGCTTACGCCACCTTGTACACCTTCGGGCGGTTCTGGACCGAGTACCTGCGCATCGACCCAGCCCACCGTTACCTGGGCCTGCGCCTCAACGATTGGACCAGCATTGCGGTCTTCCTGGCTGCGGCCACCATCCTGGTTTGGAAGGGGCGTCCCCGGCTTCGGCCGACCTCGGGTCAAGATGCGGATGAAGACCTGGTGGGCGAGCCCCTACCTGCTGGCGTACTGGCGCTCGAGCGGGCACGGGCCGAGGCTCAAAACCCACGCCTCCAAAGCAGCGAGGACGACCTCACCGGCGGCTCCGGTGGCTCACACCCGGACGGCCCCGACGGCTCCTTTAGCCCACCCCCGGACGGCGCCGGAGAGGGTGGCACCCGAGGCACCGAGGTGGTGAGCGGGAGCCCGTAACCCGCCCCTCGCCACTGGTCGCCCCTACTCCTGTTGCAGGGGCCAGATCGCCACCAGCGTGCGGTCGTCGTGGCAGCCCCGACGGCTGAAGTCGATGGCCCTAGCCAGCTCAAGCGGGGACAACGACCCTGGGGCAGTGCCCTGCAGCACTCCAGCCAGAGCCGGGGCCACCGTCTCAGGGCCGTCACGAAGGGGGTCGCCCACACCGTCGGTGACCAATACCAAAACGCCGCCCGCCCCTAGCTGCACCGATGCCTGCTCGACCCCCGGAGGAGAAGACGGCAGGGCGGGCGTGGGCGCGCGAGTGGGAACGTCGTCGCTCGGGCTGGCGAACAGCTCACGCCACTTTCCCCCGGTCAACAGCCACGCCGTGCTGTCCCCCACCCGCTCGAGAAGCACGTCCCGGCGCCCAACCAAGGCAACGACCAACGTGGTGGACAGCTCACCGGCCGAGCCACCAGCCGCGTCAAGCAGAGCCTGGTTCGCCGCCGCCACGGCCCTGCCACACTCCACCCGTCCCCAGTCGCGACAACCGGCCAAGTAGTCAAGGCTGGCCCGGACGGCTATCTCCGCACCCTCTCCACCCCGGCCGGCCGACCCCACGCCGTCAGCTACGACGAG
>JAKAWM010000214.1 GCA_021827285.1 Actinomycetes bacterium
TTAGTCGCTCTTCGCGTGGCAGACGACTTCGACGTTGTTGCCATCCGGGTCGCGCACAAAGGCGCCGTAGTAATTTTCATGGTACTCGGGCCACAAGCGAGGTTCGTGAAGGGTTGCCGCGCCCAAGGCTTTCGCTGCTTCGAAAAACAGTCGCACGGTTACCCGATCCGGCGCCGTGAAAGCAATATGGGTCTCCCGGAACCCTGCGCCGGTAGTCTGCGGCCCTATCCAGAAGTCTGGCCTGTTGCCGGCGCCATAACCGATGGTCTCTCCAAAGTCCATCACCCGCCGGCCTCCCAACGTTGAGAGAACGGCGTCGTAAAACTTCGCGCTCGCTCTCACGTCGTCGCACTGGATCGATATATGGTCAAGCACGTGCGACAGTCTCGCAGCTACGACGGCACGGTGCAAGCCTTTCGGGTAGCCCAGATCCGCACTTTCCCCAAGCGGGGAAGGTGCCCTCGGTCATAGTCGCGCTCCGGCAAGCACCCCGAGAAGGGCCCTGCCTGCCCCCGCGGGCGCACGCGGGGCGGACGCGATATTCGAAGCGCGTGTCCCGAGCTTTACCGTAAGATAGGCAGGTGCTGCCTCCTGGTACCGACCCCCCTGGTGAACGCTTTGAAAGCCCGCAGGCTGTCAACCAGTCGTTGCGGTCCGTAGGGTACCTGGCTGATGAGGGCATCGCCAGCGTGGTCTTTCTGGCTGATCGGCTGGGTAAGCCAGTACTGGTCGAAGGCCCTGCTGGGACGGGCAAGACCCAACTCGCCAAATCCGTCGCCGAGATGACGGGCTCGCGCCTTATCCGCCTTCAATGCTACGAGGGCCTAGACGAGTCGAAGGCCCTCTACGAGTGGAACTACAAAAAGCAGCTGCTCCGTATCCAGGCCGAGCAGGTCACCCGCGAGGGCGAGACGTGGGAGCAGTTGGAGGAGGACATATTCTCCGAGCCGTTCCTGCTCCCCCGGCCGCTCCTAGAGGCTATCCGCGCCACCGACCCGGTGGTGTTGTTGATCGACGAGGTGGACCGGGTTGAAGTAGAAACGGAGGCATTACTCCTGGAAGTCCTCTCTGATTACCAGGTTTCTGTACCCGAAATGGGCACGGTTAAAGCAAACCAGATCCCGCTTGTTTTCCTCACCTCCAATAATACCCGCGAGCTGTCGGAAGCCCTCAAGCGGCGCTGCCTTTACCTCCATCTTGACTTCCCCTCCGCCCAAAGGGAAAAGGAGATAGTTCTGGCCAAGGTGCCGGGCGTCGGCGACGACCTGGCCGAGCAGGTGGTCCGGGTGGTCAAGCTGGTACGTTCGCTCGAGCTCAAGAAGGCGCCATCGGTGTCGGAGACTCTCGATTGGGCGCGCACGCTCGTGCTTTTGGGGGTACAACACGTTGACGCCGAGCGGGCCAAAGCGACGCTGCACATCCTGCTCAAGTACAGCTCGGACATCGAGCGAGCCGCCAAGGAGCTGGCGGCGGCTGACAGCTGACCCGTGACCGTTGCCACCGATCAGGCGCAGAGCGGCGCCACCGTCCTGGCCGAGGGACTGTTCGCTACCTTCAGCGGGTTCGTGGAGGAACTGCGGGCCGCAGGAGTCCCAGTCAGCACCACGGAGGTCCTGGACGCCACCAACGCTTTGCGGCAGCTTCCCCTTCTGGGCCGCCAAGCCCTGAAGAGCGGCCTGGCCGCCACCCTGGTCAAGCAGGAGGGCCACTGGAGCACCTTCGAGACCCTCTTCGACGTTTACTTCTCGTTGCGTTTGCCGGCCATGGACGCTGCGCTCGGCGGGGTAGTTGACGACGAAGCGGGCAGCGGCCAAGAGCTGACCGCCTCGCAACTGGCGGAGATGGCCTACCGGGCCATCATGGAGGGCGACCGAGATCTGATGGCTGCCCTGGCTCAAGCCGCGGTGAGCCGGTACGCCGGGATGGAGCCGGGCCGGTCGGTGAGCGGCAGTTACTACACCTTCAAGACTCTCCGCCAGCTGGGGGCCGACAGCCTGCTCGCCCGCCTGCTGGCCTCGGCCCAGGAAGCCGGTGGGCTTGAGGGCCGCCTACTCGAGGAGGACTACCGGCGGCACCTGCGAGAGCTACGTGCCGAGGTCGAGGCCGAGGTCCACCGCCACCTCATTTCCGACCGGGGTGCCTCGGCGGTGGCTCGTTCCCTGCGCCGGCCCTTGCCCGAGGACGTTGACTTCATGCACCTGGGCAAGGATGAGCTGGCCGCACTGCAAAAAACTGTCCAGCCCCTGGCCCGCAAGTTGGCGGTCCGCCTGGCCCGCAAGCGCCGGCGCCGGGCCGGTGGGCGTCTCGACTTTCGCGCCACCATGCGCCGTTCTCTCTCCAGCGGAGGTGTGCCGGTAGAGCCACGCTACAAGGCCCCTCACCGGTCAAAACCTGAGCTTTGGGTCCTGGCCGACATCTCCGGCTCGGTCGCCGCCTTCGCCCGCTTCACCCTGCAGCTCGTTTATGCCCTTTCGTCCCAGTTTTCCCGCACCCGGTCATGGGTCTTCATCGACGGTATCGATGAGGTCACCGACCTACTGAAGGCCGCCTCCGACGTGGGCGAGGCGGTGCACCACATCAACACCCAGGCCGACGTCATCTGGGCCGAGGGCCACTCCGACTACGGGCACGCCTTGGTGGACTTCCTGGAACGCTGGGCCCGCGAACTCACCACTCGCACGACGGTTCTCGTCCTGGGCGACGCTCGTAACAACTACCACCCCGTACAGCCCTGGGCCGTGGCCGGACTGGCAGAGCGGGCGCGCCATGTTTGGTGGCTCAACCCCGAGCCCCGGGCTTACTGGGACACGGGCGATTCGGTCCTCGCTCATTACGCCACCCACTGCACCGGCGTTCTCGAATGCCGCAACCTCCGCCAGTTACGGCACTTCATCGAGTCGCTGCCGTAGGCTGGGAAAAATGTACGGCTCGGGCTATTGCCGCACCGTCCGGCTAAGCTTCCTCAGCCTTTCGTGGGCCTCTTCGCGCAGTTCGTGGGGCAGGGCGTCACCGGCAGACAGTAGATCCTCAAGCAGCTCAGGCTGGACGGTAAGGGCAAGTAGCACGGTGGTCACGTCGATGGCGTGGGTTGGTTCATGCACGATGGCCACGGCATCGCCGGCGCTGACGGGACCGGGCTCGATGACCATGAGGTAGGCCCCTGGGCGGCCGGATCCGGTGAAGCGCCTAGCCCACCCCTGAAGGCCCATCTTGGCGGCGAAGGTGACGCAGGGGATCCGCGGGCCGGTCACCTCGAGCACTAGCTGGCGCCCGACCTGCCAGCGTTCGCCCACCAGGGCACGGTTCGGGTCCACCCCCAGGGTGGTCAGGTTTTCCCCGAAGGTCCCGTCGGGGAGGGGACGGCCAAGTTCTGCCTCCCAGCGGTCGAGGTCCTCCCGGGCAAAAACGTAGACCGCCTGGCGACGACCGCCGTGGTGCTTCTCGTCGCCGATATGGTCGCCGGCCAGGCCGCTGCTGCCCTTCTCCTGACCTGGGTCGCTCACCCAAACCGGCCCCACCGCAGGGCGCTTGTCGATAGCCGTCTGGTTGCCCTTGGCGGGGTTGGGCACCAACTGGCCAGTGTTGACCGACTTCACCCGGCCCAGGGCCCTGTACTCCACCGTGCCATTGTGGCAGCTGGTACCAGCCCAGCGCGCAACCAGGGGGACCGAGCCATGGTGCTCCACACGGCGACGGCCCTATCCGGGATGGCACCGCCTGGGATGGCGCTACCCGGGACGGCGCCACCCGGGACGGCGCCACCCGGGACGGCGCTACCCTGGGCACTTGAGATAACAACTATCCGGTCCCTGGGGCCGTATGAGGGAGGCACCTGTAATGGTCCTGCTCAGCCGTGAGTTCATAGCCGTTCCCGACGACCGCAAGCACCAGATCGTGTTCAAGTGGCCAGATATCCGGATCCGCAAGTACACCAGGGCGATCGTGGATGCCGACGAAGTCGCGCTGTTCCTCAATACAGGCCAGGTCATCGGGACGCTTGGCCCGGGCCGGCACCAGATAGACGCACAGGAGCTGCCGTTCCTCGGGACCTTCATTGACCTGGCAACGGGCGGCAACGCCTACCGAGCCGAGCTTTACTTCGTAGGCACCCGGGAGTACCCGGGCTTCACCTTTGGTGGGCGGATAGACGACGTTCAAGACCCTCAGACGGGGATGGTGGTCACCCTACGGGTCTTCGGCGACTACTCGCTTCAGGTGCGGGACCCGGCTGCCCTCATTACCAATCTGGTCGGCACCGTCGATGTGACCGATAACGAAAAGGTAGCCGGGTGGGCCAGCGACCAGTTGCTCAAGGTGATGCGCACCGAGGTAACCACCCAGATCGTCCGCAATGGGTGGCCGATCTTGGGGCTCTCGGCGTACACGCCGGACTTGGAAAAAGCTGTCCTGCTTGCGGGGAACAACCAGCTCCTCAGCTATGGCGTGGCCTTGATCAGGATGGGCAATTTCGACGTGAACCTCTCAGAGAGCGACGAAGCCCAGCTCAAGACCTTGGCTAAGGACACCGCCTACAGCCGCCTGGCAGGCGGTTTCAACCGCTATGCCATGGGCGAGATGGCCATCGGCGCAGGCGAAGGCATGGCCAAGGGCGGGGGCGGCGATAGCGGGGCTTTTATCACTGCCGGTATGGGCTTGGGCGGTCAGCTAGCGGGGGGCGCTGCCGGCCAGGGCCCAGCCGGCCAGGGCGGCCCAGTGCCACCTCCTGCTCCGGGGTTCGCCGGTGGGGGGCCGGGCTTCGCGGGAGGCGGCCCGTCCCCTGGGGGAGCCGCGACCACCATGGTGACGTGCCCGAGCTGCCATACCGTGCAGCCGTCGGGTGGCAAGTTCTGCTCCTCGTGCGGCGCCGCTTTGCCCGCTCCTGCCGGGCACTGCAGCGCCTGCGGCTTTGACAACCCGGCCGGCGCCCGCTTTTGCGCCCAGTGCGGGCAACCTCTTGGGCCCCAAGTGACCCGCTGCCCATCCTGCGGCGCCGAGCTCGCCTTGTCCCAGCGTTTTTGTTCCTCCTGCGGGGCCGCCATAGCCCCGCCGAGCGCGCCGGCGGCTGAAGCTGATCAAGGGGCGGGGCCGGCCCCAGCCAGCACCGGAGGACCGGCACCCAACCCCGGAGGACCGGCAACCAACCCCGGAGGACCGGAGCCCGGCACAGGTGGGCAAATGAGCGCTGGCAGCGGGCACGAGGGCGTGTCGCCTTGACCTTCAGTAGCCCTCTCCTCGCGGCGGCCCTGCTTGGGCGCGCGGGTGGAGGCCAGGTCTTCGGAGGCGGGAGCGACGGAGGTGGTGGCGGCTTCGGAGGCCTGGGAGGAGGGTTCTTCTACGGAGGTGGAGGTGCGATCGGGGCCCTCATTTTCATGCTCATCTTCGCCTTCGCCTTCTCGGGGATGCGTAGGGGCGGCTGGCGGCGCGGGCCCTGGGGGGGACCGTGGGGAGGAGGCCCCTGGGGGCGCCCGGGAGGAGGCCCGTGGGGGCGCCCGGGAGGAGG
>JAKAWM010000215.1 GCA_021827285.1 Actinomycetes bacterium
GGCCAGGCGGGGGTGTTCGCCGGCGGGGACGCGGTGGGCCAGGACATGACCGTCACCGCCGCCATCGGCCATGGCAAGCTGGCCGCCCGGGCCATTGACGCCTACCTGGCCGGTACTGAGTACGTTCACCCCTCCCGCCACCCCCTAGCCGGCTTCGAGCGCCTCAATACCTGGTACTACTCCGACGCCGACCGCTCGGTGCGGCCCCGGCTGGATGCGGCCCGGCGCATATCCACCTTCGACGAAGTCGTCGGGGGTTTGGATGCTGACACCGCCCTCTTCGAAGCCCGCCGCTGCCTTTCCTGCGGCAACTGCTTCGAGTGCGACAACTGCTTCGGCGTCTGTCCCGATAATGCCGTCCTCAAGCTAAAAGAGGCGGCCAGCCAAGATGGTGCCTCGCCTTTTGCCAGTGGAGGGGCGGGACGGCGCTACGCCTTCAACTACGACTACTGCAAGGGTTGCGGGTTGTGCGCTGCCGAGTGCCCGTCCGGCTCGATACTGATGGAGCCGGAACGGACCTAGTGCCGTGCCCGACTGACCACTCACTTGCGGAGTTGACCACGGCGCAATAAGCAGCAAGCACTCAGGGAAGTCTTGGCGTCTGCTGGTCGAGGCCCCAGGTTCGTCGACCTGCACGCAGTTGGCCCCCAGCTGAACGGGGACGGCTCTGTCCTGAGACTTCGACGCCTCAAAGCGCTCTGGCGATGACCCGGGAGAGCGCGACGAGCCTGGGCCCGAAGCGGGAGCCAGGCACGGTAACAGTGAATATCGTCGTGCCCACCCGGGCTTCCAGCGATGTGGTCGTCGCCGTGCTGGCCATGAACGCCTCTGAGCCGATGCCGCTGACGGCCGTCACGTGGAGAACCTGCTTTGACTTGATGAATGCCTTTTCCTCGTTCCTGAACGTGCCCGCCGTGCCGAGCCCTCTCACGTATTCGATGATGACTACGAAGGCCTTGCCAGCAGGCCCATTGTCTTCGCCATAGGTACACATGGTCATCGAGCCCGTCAGGCCGCCAACTGACAGGGGCAACGGCTTGCCTGGGAACCGCGGGTTTTGCACCCGGACACCGAGGGACCTGTTGATCTGGGTGCTCGACACCGGCCACGTGCAGTCGGGCGGCCTTAGCTTGCTTGCGAGACCGGCCGCCCCCGCGGAACTTAGGCCCACTGCACCTGTTGTGCTCAGGGCCGTGACGGCCACAAGTACGCAGGTCCGGCCAAGCGGTTTACGGCGTCTTCGGGTCATTTTGTTCTCCTCGGGACGAGTTATCCAGGACCAGGTCACGGGTGTGCCGGGGCCAGTAGGTCTATTTTGGCGCTTCAAGTGCGCCCCTCACCCGGGGCGCCCGGTACTGATTGTAAGCCGTAGGCCTGCCGGTTGCATCGGGTACATCCCCCAAGTGTTAGCCGTTGAGGTGCCCCTAACACTCCGCCCTGCCATAGGGGCGTCGGCGGGTGGAGTGGACGCGGAAAGTGCTGGCCGTCCCAGGCTGGCTAACGCTAATCGCCGCTCAGCTGGAGGACGACCTTCACGTCGTCGGGCTGGCGCTGGTAGGCCTCCTGCCAGCGTTCGAGCGGCACCCTCCGGGATATGACCCGGGCCAGCCAGGACGGGCCGGCCTTGGCCAGCGCCTCAGCAGCTGCCTCATAATGGCTGCGGTTGGCGTTCACCGACCCGAAGACCACGTCGTTTTCGAGCACCATGTGGCGGTTGATCTCCCCGGCATCGATGCCGAGGGACCGGCCCTTGGCCGACACGCCGGTCAGGCAGAGCACACCGTTGGCGGCCATGGCGTCCATGGCGTCGAAAACGAGCGAGCCCACCCCGGTGCATTCGAGTACCACGTCGGGGGCCAGCTTGGTGGAGGGGATATCGCCGTGGTGGTAGGTAGCGCCGAGGTCGGCCACCAACTGGGGCTTGGGCCCCGAACTGACCTGGTCCAGCACGTGCACCTGGAGGCCGCGCTGCACCCCGATCAGAGCGGCTAGCAGGCCGATAGGTCCGGCGCCGGTCACCAGCACTATCTCGGGCGACCAGTTGGCCCGGGCGCCTATGTGGGATATCTGGTCCCAGGCTTTGGCCACCACGCTGGTCGGCTCGAGCAGGACGCCCAGGTCTCCGAGCTCGGGTGCCACCTTCACCAAGAAGTCTGGAGTGATGCGATAACGCTCGCGGGCGTAGCCGTGGTGGGCCTTGATGCCCCACTCGGTGTAGTTGCCGTTGCGGCACATGTCCCACTGGCCCACGGCGCAGTTGGGGCAGGGGAGGGGGTCGGGCCGGCGCACGATGCCGACGACCAGGTCGCCCGCGGCCAGCCCCGAACCCTCCGGTGCCTCCAGGACCCTGCCTATAGACTCGTGGCCGAGTGCCAGGCGTTCTTCTCCAGGAGGAGCCCACCCGTAATCACCGGCGATTATCTCGAGGTCCGTGCCGCAGACGCCGACGGCAAGGGTCTGTACAAGCACAGGCCCGTCGCTGCTCGGCGGCTCGGGGAGGTCGGTAAGGCCGGCGGTGCCGGCCTTCAGGGGAACGACTGTGACAGCGCGCATGTTTGGAACCGTAGCCGAGGAATGATGTAAGCCATGCCAGACATACCCGAGCCCGGCAGTGCGGCAAACATGGGCCCGGGCCCTCTCCAGGGAAAGCTCCTGGTAGCCAGCCCGTCGCTCGCTGATCCGAACTTTTCGCGCACCGTGGTCCTGATGCTGGCCCACGGCGACCAGGGCGGCCTGGGCCTGGTCCTGAACCGGCCCAGCGTGACCGGCGTGGCATCGCCGCTGCCTCAGTGGGAGGATCTGGCGTCTGGCCCGGCGCTGGTTTTCGTGGGTGGACCGGTGAGCGAGGGTGCCATTTGCCTGGCCCAGGTCAAGTCCGAGGTGTCCGTGCCCAGCTCGGGGTTCTTACCCTTGCGGGGCACGCTCGGGACGGTGGACCTCGAGTCCGACCCCGCCTTCGTGGCCCCCTGGATCGACAAGCTCCGGATTTTCGCCGGCTATGCCGGTTGGGGGCCGGGCCAGCTCGAATCCGAGATGGCGGCCGGCGCGTGGTGGACCTTCGACGCGGGCGACGACGATATCTTCAGCAGTGAACCCGAGGACCTGTGGAAGCGGGTCCTCAGGCGTCAAGGAGGGCCTTGGGCCCTGGTGTCCGCCTACCCCGAGGACCCCTCTCTCAACTAGAGCTCACCGCTCCGCCGTATCGGGGCGAGCCTTGGCGCGAGCCCTGGCGCGGTCGGCTTGGGGGAGCACCAACTTGCGCAGGCGCACCGAAGCTGGCGTAACTTCGGCGCATTCGTCCTCGCGTAACCAGTCGAGTGCCTGCTCCAAGGAAAGGGAACGGGCCGGCGTCAGGCGCACGAGCTCTTCCGCGGTGGAAGACCGCATGTTGGTGAGCTTTCGTTCTTTCGTCGGGTTCACGTCCATATCGTCCCGGCGAGCATTTTCCCCCACGATCATGCCTTCATAGACCTCGGCAGTTGGCGCGACGAAAAGCGTGCCCCGTTCTTGCAGGTTCAACAAGGCATAAGTGGCGCAGCGCCCCGGGCGATCAGCGACCAGGGAGCCGTTCTGGCGGGTGCGGATCTCGCCCTGCCAGGGCTCCCAACCTTCGAGGACATGGTGGATCTGGGCTGTGCCCCTGCTCTCGGTCAACAGTTGGGAACGCAGCCCGATGAGACCGCGGGCGGGGACGAGCCAGTCCGTGCGCGCCCAGCCGGCACCGTGGCCGGCGACGTGCTGCATCCGGCCCTTGCGGGCCGATAGGAGCTGGGTGATGGTGCCCAGGTGCTCCTCGGGTATATCGAGGGAAACCCTTTCTACCGGTTCGCAGAGGGTGCCGTCGATGGTCTTGGTCAGGACCTGGGGCTTGCCGACGGTGAGCTCGTAGCCCTCGCGCCGCATCAGCTCGACCAGCACCGCCAGGGCCAGCTCGCCCCGGCCCTGAACCTCCCAGGTGTCGGGGCGGTCGGTCGGGAGCACCCGCACCGAGACATTGCCTACCAGCTCGGCGTCCAGGCGGCCTTTCACGAGGCGGGCGGTGAGCTTGTTGCCCTCTCGACCGGCCAGGGGCGAAGTGTTGACTCCCACAGTCATGGAGATGGCCGGTTCGTCCACCCGGACGGGGGGGAGAGGCCGGGGATCGTCGGGGTCGGCCAGGGTGTCGCCGATCATGACATCGGGTATGCCGGCGATGGCGATTATGTCCCCAGGGCCGGCCGCTCGCTCGCCTGCGTCCACCCGCTGAAGAGCCTCGGTGAAATAGAGCTGGCTCACCCGTACCCGTTGCACGCTGCCGTCCGGCTTGCAGCATGCCGCCATGTCACCCTTTTTGACCCAGCCCTGGTGTACACGGCAGATGGCTAGCCGCCCCACATAAGGCGAGGCGTCCAGGTTGGCTACTAGCGCCTGGAAAGGGTGACCGTCCTCGTAGACCGGGGCGGGCACGTGGGACACGAGTAGTTCGAAGAGGATCTTGAGCCCGGGAGCATCGCCAACCTCCTCCGGGCTGAGCGCGGCTTGACCGGAGCGGGCGTTGCAGTAGACGACGGGGAAGTCGATCTGGTCCTCGCTCGCACCCAGGTTGATGAACAGGTCGTAGACCGCGTCCAGGACCTCTGCCGGCCGCGCATCGTTTCGGTCCACCTTGTTGATGGCCACCACTATCGGGAGGCGCGCCTCGAGCGACTTGCGCAGCACGAAGCGGGTCTGGGGCAGGGGCCCCTCGCTGGCGTCCACCAGGAGCAGCACCCCGTCCACCATGGTGAGGCCCCTCTCCACCTCCCCGCCAAAATCGGCGTGCCCAGGGGTGTCAACGATGTTGACGGTGACGTCCCCGTAACCCACGGCCGTGTTCTTGGCCAGGATTGTGATCCCTTTTTCACGCTCCAGGTCCGTGTTGTCGAGGGCGCGTTCGGTGCCCAGGTCCGTCCCGGATTGGCGGAGCATGGCGTCTACCAGCGTCGTCTTGCCGTGGTCCACGTGAGCCACGATGGCGATGTTGCGTATGTCGGCGCGGTTCAACATGGTCTGGTGCCCTTGGGGACCTATGAAGACTACCGGTTAGGGCCGGCGCGCCCGCAGCCAGCGGAGCCGGGGGGGACGGGCCGCCTTGCGCTGGTGCTCCTGCATGCGCCGGCGGATGAGCTCTCGGCGGGCTTGCAGATCTCGGTAAGTGAGGCTTTCCACTTCTTCAGTGACGCCGATTGCAGCCTTCACGCCACCCATGTCTACGGGGTGCTGGCGAGGGTCAACGCCGATGTCGTGGGCGATGCGCTCGCCATGGCGGGTGCTGAAATAGGTAGCCACCCCAGCCACCTCGGCGAAAAGGTCCACGTCAGGTGCCAGCGTGGCCAGAGAGCCGTCCAGGAAGAGCAGGTTCTTCACGAACAGCATCAATATCTTGGGGAACTTGGCCCCGTACTCGAGGAGCCGTTTGGTCAGCTCCCGGACCTCGGCCAGCAGCGCC
>JAKAWM010000216.1 GCA_021827285.1 Actinomycetes bacterium
CTTCGACCTACTGGAAACGCCCCAGCAGTTCGCGAGCGTCATGAACAAGCTTCAGTGAGCCTTAGTTACAAACCTTGCTGACTGACGACGGTAAGCCCGGCCCCACTTCCCTCCCAGTGGGGCCGGGACGTTCATTTAGATAAGAGGGGTGAGCCCGTGGCAACTGCTCCCGCGCTCCTTGACCGTAACCAAAAAGCCCGGTCACGCTCGCCGCGTACCACTGCTCGCCGGCGGAACTTCCTTGCTGACCTTGCCGGCGTCTCGCCAACTTTGGCCCTTTACGCCGCCTTTATCGTTGTCCCTACCCTCTTTGCCATATTCCTTTCCTTTACCAACTGGGATGTCATTGGGCCGATCAGATGGGCCGGCTTCGGCAACTGGACCCGCTTCTTCTCAGACCCTGTCGCCCACCATTCCCTGCTCGTAACCTTCGAGTTGGCCGGGCTCAGCTGGCTCGCCCAGACCCCCCTGGCCATGGTGCTCGGCATCTGGGTGGCTGGTACTCAGCGCTACCGCGCCATTTACGCCGCTATCTACCTGGTCCCCCTGTTGCTGTCCACTGCGGGGCTCTCCATAATGTGGGAGGATCTCCTCTTTCCCCAATTTGGTGGGCTGGCCTGGTTGGGTACTCACCTGCACATGGGGTTCCTTGACCGCAACTGGCTCGGCAGCCAGAACCTTGCTCTCCTGACGATCGTCGTCATAATCGCTTGGCAGTTTGTGCCCTTTCACACCCTCATCTTCCAGGCGGGGAGAAGGGCCATACCGGCCACACTGTACGATGCGGCCACCGTTGACGGTGCCAACGTGCGCCAGGCGTTCTGGCATGTAACCCTGCCGCAGTTGCGCTACAGCATCGTTACGTCCTCGACCCTGGTCCTGGTAGGCTCGTTGACCTACTTCGACATCATCTATATTTTGACCCTGGGCGGGCCGGGGGACTCCACCCGGGTGCTGGCCATGGACATGTACAACACGGGCTTCACCGAGACAGAGTTCGGCTATGCCAGCGTGCTGGCAACCGTCCTGGGCTTGCTGGGCATCGCCGTGGCCACGGCCCTCGTCCGCTGGACAGGGTTCGGGTCCATGGAGGGGGGTCAGGAGGGCATATGGTAGCCACTGCCCCACAACGAACGGCCACCAACCTCACCCGCCCTACCGCCGTTCGTCCAAAGCGGGTCCCCGCACCCACATTGAGTGGCGTAAGGGGACGATCTAAAGCTTTCCGGTTCGCCAGCTTCGTCCTCGGCACCGTCTGGCTGGTGGTAGTCCTGGGACCGATTTACTACATGATCCTGACGAGCTTCCGCGATAGCACGCAGTACCTCACCGCAAACGCTTGGCTGCCGACTGGCCCCCTGACGCTGTCGTCCTATACGGCCATGTTCCATGGCTCTGGCATAGGGTCGCTCCTGCGTGACAGCGGCGAACTGGCCGCAGGCACCATGGTCCTGGTCGCGGCACTTTCGCTGCTGGCCGCGTACCGCATCGTACGGCGAGGCTCCCGATTTTCCGCCGTGTCGTTCCGTGTCATACTGTTTGGGATCGCGGTACCCATCCAGGCAATAGTGATCCCCCTCTATTTCATCACCACCAAGCTCCATATATACGACACGATGTACGGGTTGGTGCTTGTGACGGCGGCCTCGCTCATCCCGGTGGCCGTGTTGCTGATGGTCAATTACCTACGGCTCATCCCTAGGGAGCTTTACGACGCCATGGCGGTGGATGGAGCCAACCAACGAACCGTGTTCTTGAGCCTGGTTGTCCCAATGGCTCGCCCAGTACTGGCGGTCGTCAGCATCTACGCCGGGCTGGGAGCCTGGAACAACTTCCTCCTGCCGCTCATCCTCACTCAGTCGAACAATGACATGGTGCTACCCTTGGGTTTGTACCGCTTTGCCACCAACTCGCAGTACGGCATTAACGTACCGGTCGTCATGGCCTTCGTCTTCTTTACCATGGTACCTATCTTGATCCTCTACATTGTCCTGCGCCGCCAGTTCGTCAAGGGCATCGGTGGCTTCGCCCTGCGTTGACCATGATCGCCACTTGTCTTTCGCCAAACGCCGGCGGCCGATTAGTATGAACAACACCACCGAGGTGAACCAATGAGCAGCCTTCCCTACCTCAACACTGCACTTCCCGTGGAGGACCGGGTCGGTGACCTGATCGATCGTATGGACCTTGACGAGAAATTAGCTCAGTTGGGAGCGGTGGCCTTTCCCGACTTGATCACCGGGGAGCGCTTCGATGGGGGTGCCGCGCTGGCCGTCGTCCCGCACGGTATCGGTCAGGTGACGCGCATTGGTGCCACAACCGGCTTGGAGCCGGTGCAAAGTTGTGAGCTGTTCAACCAGATCCAACGCCTCATGGTGGAACGGACACGCCTGGGGATCCCGGTCATTGTGCACGAGGAGTCACTAGCTGGTTATTGCGCCCGGGGAGCCACGGTCTTCCCCCAGGCCTTTGCCTTGGCCTGCAGTTGGGATCCGGACCTGGTCCGCGAGGTAGCGGGTAGGATCCGCGACCAGCTCCTCGCCGTTGGAGCGCGGCACAGCCTCGCCCCCGTCCTGGACGTAGCCCGAGACCCGCGCTGGGGACGCTTGGAAGAGACTTACGGCGAGGATCCTGTCCTGGCCGGAGCCCTTGGAGCCGCTTACGTACGAGGCATGCAGACTGACGAGCTGTCGCGGGGCGTCCTCGCCACCGGTAAGCACTTCTTGGCGCACGGGCTCTCTGAGGGTGGCAGGAACCACGCTCCGGTGCAGATCGGGCCGAGAGAGCTCCGCGAGGTCTATGCCGAGCCCTTTGCGGCCGCCATCCGTGAAGCCGGCTTGGCCTCAGTGATGAGCTCTTATAGTTGCGTGGACGGGCTGCCTGGCAGTGGGTCGGCCGAGATCTTGACGCGCCTGCTCCGAGACGAGCTCGGCTTTGATGGCATGGTGGTGGCCGACTATTTTGCCGTGTCGCTCTTGATGAGCTATCACCGGGTAGCCGCTGACCGCTCCGAAGCCGCCGTCAAGGCCATCAGCGCCGGCCTCGACCTCGAGCTACCGGCCTTGGACTGCTTCGGGGCACCACTCAAGGCGGCGGTATCGGCGGGCAAGGTCCCGATGGCGGTTGTCGACACCGCCGTTCGCCGAGTCCTGACGGCCAAGGTGCGCCTTGGGTTGTTCGAGTCCCCGTATGCTGATCCGGGCCACGTAGTACACGTTTTCACCGACCCCGCCAACGTGGCCCTCGCCAGGCGGGCCGCGACCCGCGGTATCGTCCTGCTGGCGAACGCCGGGGTACTGCCGCTATCCGAGCATTTGTCGAAGCTGGCAGTAATCGGGCCGGCCGCCGACGACAGACGTTTGCTGCAGGGCGACTACCACTACCCGGCGCACCAAGAACTGTTCCTGGGGCCCAGTGGAGCTGGCGAACCCGGGGAAACCTCTCTGGCTGATGCCCACCTGGAAGCGGGGACCGCGCAGAAGCCAGCGTCCCGGTCGCCCGGCGATCGCAGCCCGGAGGTCAAAATGCCCGAGCTGATTTTCCTGGCCAGTGGCAAGGGTGCGCTCAAGGCAGGCCAGTACTACACAGACCATGTAACACCTCTGGCTGGGCTGGAAGCCGCCTTGAGCCCTTCGGTGGAAGTGATCTACGAAAAGGGCTGTGAGCTGGAGGGGCAGGACCGGTCCGGGCTGCCAGCCGCGGTCGCCGCGGCGGCCGAGGCTGATGTGGCTGTAGTAATTGTCGGGGGCCGCTCCGGGTTGTCCGAGAGCTCGACAGTAGGAGAAGCCCGCGACGCGACCGACCTCAGGTTGACAGGAGCCCAGGAAGAGCTGGTGAGCGCGGTGGTGGCCACCGGCACTCCCACTGTGGTCATCGTCATGAGCGGTAGGGCGCACGTCCTGACCGATGTGGCGAGCCGGGCTCAGGCCCTGCTGGTAGCTTGGCCCCTCGGCGAGCAGGGAGGTCACGCCCTAGCTGATGTTTTGTTCGGCCGGGCGGAGCCGGCTGGCCGGTTGGCGGTAACGCTCCCACGAGCCACAGGGCAGGTGCCCCTGTACAGTGGTCACCGGTCCGGGGGCAACCAGTCGGTCTTCTACGGTCACTACACCGACTGCTCCGAGGAACCTCTCTTCAGTTTCGGCCACGGCCTTGGCTATACAACGTTTGAGTATTCGGACATGACCGTGCAAGCTACTGATACTTCGTCGCCAATCACGATCGGGGTGACGGTGGCCAATACCGGTGCGCGTGGCGGGGAGGAGGTGGTCCAACTTTACGCCTCCGACCTGGTTGCCTCGGTAGCCAGACCGCAAGCCTCCCTCATCGGCTTCGCTCGGCTGAGCCTGGCCCCGGGAGACGCGGCTCGCATGAACTTCGAAGTTCACCCCAGCCGTCTCGCCTTTTACGACGAGGCCATGCGCTTCGTCGTGGAGCCTGGCCTCTTCCGGTTTGCCATTGGCGCCTCCGCCTCTGACATCCGCCAGCAAGCGACCGTTGATATCTCCGGACCAGTGGCCCATTATTCGCAGCGGTCCATCGTGGCGGTCGCGGCGCAGGTCGGTGACCGGCTTACCTCGGCGACTGCCCCTGTAGTACCCGCTCCTGTAGTACCCGCTCCTGTAGTACCCGCTCCTGTAGTGCCCGCATGAACGGCCAGCCGGTGTGCGGACCGGCAACCTATGGCGCTCCCAGCAGCGTGTAACGGCCCGCCCGATGCGCGCTGAGGGTCGCTAATCCCGGATCGTCGGCAGGCACCAGCTCGGCACCCATTGGCCGGTCTTCTTTGAGACGGAGCGGGGTGGCACAGCGTACCCTCACTGTTTTGGGAGCGGGCACGTCAAGATAGGCCTCCTTCACACGACCCTTCGCCCATCTGATGCCGATGGTCAATCCCCCTCGGGCCCGAAGGCCGGCTACTTCGCCCTCGGGCCAGCCGGGAGGCAAGGCAGGCAGCAAGTCGATAGTGCCCGTGTGGCTCTGTAGAAGCATCTCCGCCACAGCGGCCGCGGCGCCAAAGTTGGCGTCTATCTGGAACAGACCGGGGTAGGGGGAGCAGAAGAGATTGTCGGACAGGGAGCGTTCGATCACGGCGTGCAGGCTCTCCCCAGCCAGGTCGCCCTCCCCCAAGCGTGCCCACAGCCCGGTCACCCAGGCGCGGCTCCAACCTGGGCCGCCCCCGCCGTTGGCCAGGCGCCGCTCGAGCGACCGCCTGGCGGCTGACGCAAGTACAGGTGCCAAACCGGGCGTCACTTCATCGCCTGGGTATAGGCAGAACAAGTGTGACAGGTGACGGTGCCCGGGCTCAGGTTCGTCGAAGTCCTCCCACCATTCCTGTAACCGGCCGTCGGCAGCCACTTTTGGCTCGTAAAGCCTCCCTAGAGCCGTCTTCAGCTGTGCTCTCAATGCCTCGTCTAAGCCCAAGGCCTCCGAGGCCGCGATGCAATGGCGGAACAGGTCCCT
>JAKAWM010000217.1 GCA_021827285.1 Actinomycetes bacterium
AACGCCCGGAGCACCCCTATGGTCATGTAGTTGTTCCCCGACACGATGGCCGTAGGAGCACACTTATGGCCAAGAAGTTGTCCGACGGCGCGCTCAGCTGGGCCGGCGGCGGACTTCCCGGAAACGATGAGACCTCGGTCTCGCCGCAACCCTGCTCGCTCGAGCCCCACTTCGTACCCGGCTATTCGCTCCTGAGTTGTGGGGAGCCCCCGCAGCCCGCTCACAAGAGCGATCCGCGCATGCCCCAGCGCAGCGAGGTGCTCGACCAGGCCCGCCATTGCCTCGACGTTTTCCACCCCGACCTGGTCGAAGCGGTCGTCGAGGAAGCGGTCGATCAGCACCGTCGGCACTTGCTCGTCAAGAAGCTTGTCGAGGACGGTCCGCTTGTCGCCTACGACCGGCGCCAGCACCATCCCGTCCACACGCCGGCTTAGCAACATATTGACAGCTTCCGCCTCCGACGCCACCTGGTCACGGCTGTCAGCCAGTACCGAACTGTACCCGTGCCTCCGTCCAGCGCGGTCTATAGCAGCCACGACAGGCACAAAAAAGCGGTTCGTAAGGGCCGACATCACGATCCCGATCAGGTGGGTATCCGACGTCACCAGCGAACGGGCCACCCGGTTGGGCAGGTACCCGGTCTCTTCGATGACCTCCAGTACTCGCTCCCTGGTCGCCGGGCTGACAGTGCGCGTCCCATTCACCACGTGCGACACTGTCGATACCGCGACCCCCGCGCGCTCGGCCACGTCGGCCATCGTGGCCGCGGATTTCACCAACACGCCCGCCAGTTCCGTACCAGCTCACGCATGGCCCGACGGTAGCACCGGGCAAGCGTTTGTACAAGCGCTTGCGCAAACGCTTTCCACCCGCTACCATGTCTCGGGTCCACATAGGTACGGCACGTCAGGGGGCAACAACGAGCAACTGGGGGCAGTAGCGTACGAATCTCTCGAGCCATCCTCGCCGGGCTCGGCCGAGCCTGACACCAGAGGGCGCCTGCTCGCACCCGAGGGTCCCGGGCTCACCCGGACCACGGGCGCTAGGCAGGAGAGAAAGGGCATCGCAAGATGCCCTTTCAGGTTCATTTCATCGGCACAATCCCTAGCCGCACACGTAGTCCCCCTTGACCGGCAACCACAACCAACGTAACAGCACGACCGACCCGACGTCATGCTCACAACCCAATAGGAAGGAAAGTACCTTGACCTCGAGCGTTACTAGGAAAGCTAATAGCCCTGATAACCTACCATCCGAGCAACTGCGTACAACGCCAGCACGCCAATACCGACGCTGGGCACGACTCTCGACGGCGGCCGTCAGTGCGGTTGCCCTTGCTGGTGTGGCCACCACGCCCGCGGCCGCTGCGCCCGCCAAGCCCGTGATCGGTATGGCGCTCATGACGCTTACCAACCCCTACTTCGGCTTGATGGGCAAGACGTGTGAAACCTACGCACAGAGACTTGGCATGGTTTGCCATGTCGAGGGCGCCAACCTCGACCAGGCCACGCAGTTGTCACAGGTCGATGGCTTCATCCAGCAGCACGTCTCGGCTCTCATGATCGCTCCGCCCGACGCCAAAGCGGCGGTGCCGGAGGTTCTCGCGGCCAACAAGGCCCACATCCCCGTCTTCACCATTGACACCAACGTCGTCGGCTACCAGAAGGCCGGTGGCCACGTTGTCGAGTTCGTACAGACGAACAACTACCACGGTGGCGTCATAGTCGGCCAAGAAATAGCTCAGTACCTCCATGGCCATGGCACCGTCGCTATAGACGACTATCCCCTCGCCACATCGGTCCTCAACCGGGATGCCGGTGTCAAGGCGGTCTTCAAGAAGTACCCCGGCATCAAAATCGTTGCTGACGCCAATGGCGGAGGCAACACGACGCAGGGTCTGACCGCCGCGTCTGCCATGCTAGAGGCACACCCGAATGTCAACGTCATTTACGACATCAACTGCCCCTCAGGCTTGGGTGCTCTCGACGCCATCAAGGCCGCGCACGACGTGGGCAAGGTTGCGGTCATAGGGTTCGCGGGAGCCAAGCAATGCGTCCAGGACGTCCAGAACAACTCCATCTTCAAGGCCGGGGTCATGCAGGAACCGCGCCTCGAGACAACTATCGAACTAGCGAACGTCAAGAAGTACCTATCCAGGAAGAAGGTCCCTTCTCTCGTCCTGACCCCGGCGATCGAAATCACCAAGCAGGACGCTTCGAAATACATCTCTGTCGCTTACCCGTGACGGCCTAGCTGTCAGGTCACGGGCTGCACACCGGGACTCCCCGCGGGGAAGCGCAGCCCGTGGCAGGCAGCGGGAAATATTCTGCCCAAGTGGCCTTTGCCCGACGCTAGACCTCGCAGGAGGAAGAGGTGGTCATGAGTTCGACAGGAGGATTGGCACCTACACCAGGTGGTGGAAGCGCGAGTAGGGGCATTCAGTCACCGCTTGTCGAGGCACGCAGCGTCACCAAACGATACGGAGAAATGCTTGCGCTCAAAGACGTCTCCCTCAAGGTGCAACCGGGCGAAATCTTGGGCCTGATGGGCCACAACGGCGCCGGCAAATCGACGCTAATAAAGATACTGACCGGTGCCGAGCAACCTACCGCCGGCCAGCTGATGGCAGGTGGTCAGCCGGTGCAGTTCCGGAGCGTGGCAGACGCTCGTAGCCTCGGCGTCGTTGCCGTGTACCAGGAGCTCCGGATAATCGGTACGGTAAGCGTCGCAGAAAACTTGAGCTATCCTGTCCTGCCTCAGCGCTTCGGCTTTATAGACCGCAAACAGCTGAGGCAGGACGCTCTTCGGACACTGTCCGGCCGGGGCATCGACATTGACCCTATGCTGCCCGCGAGCCAACTTTCCCAGGCGGAGCGCCAGTTGGTGGAGATTGCTGCCGTCCTATCCTCGGGCGCGAAGGTTGTCCTGCTCGATGAGCCGACTTCTTCTCTCGATGTCGAACAAATAGAGCGCGTGTTCAACCTTATGCATAGGGCGACCGCCGAAGGAGTCAGCTTTGTGCTCGTCACCCACAAGGTCCGCGAAGTACTGGACTGTGCCGACCGGATCGTCGTACTCCGCGACGGCCACGTCGTGGCACAGGGCGCTCGTAGCGAGTTCGACCACGAGCGCCTGGTCGCGGAACTGACGGGTAGCAGCGGTGACGCGGAGCGAAGCAGGGGCCGTGCCCAAGAAGTGGTACCGGGTGCCCCGCCACCGCAGGATGCGAAGGTGCCAACGGGGACCGAGGTAACAAGGCAACACGCAAGCGCAAAAACCGCGCCGGTACCGGCTCTTCGGGTCACGGGCCTGGTCGCCGGCGGTGTCAGTCATGGCGACCTGGAGGTCGACTTCGGTGAGGTCGTCGGCCTCTACGGCGTGTTGGGTGCCGGGCGGACGGCGTTCCTGCGGGCCCTGCATGGCCTGAACCCAGTGCACGGTGGCCAGGTTGTGCTCGACGGCGCGCCGTTCAGGCCTAAGGACCCCGCTGACTCGCTCGAGCACGGCCTTTACTTGCTCTCAGAGAGCAGGAAGGTGGACGGCATCATTCCTTCGATGAGCGTCAGGAACAACCAGGTCGTCGCGGCACTGCGCTCATTCAGGCACTACTTCGGCCTCGTGGACAGGACCCGGGTGACGGCGGAGACCGACAGCGAAGTCGAACGCCTCGACATCCGCGGTGACCCCGACAGGTCCGTAGGGTCGCTCAGCGGGGGGAACCAGCAAAAGGTCCTCTTCAGCCGCCTGCATATGGCCGGGGCACGAGTGCTCCTGCTCGACGAGCCCACCCGGGGTGTGGACGTGGGCGCCAAGCGCCGCATCTACCAGGTCATACGGGACGAGGCGCGAGAAGGCAAGGCGGTGATCGTCTCGTCCTCGGAAGCCGAGGAGATCTGTGAGCTCTGCTCACGCTGCTATGTAGTAAGGAAGGGCAGGCTCGGCGACGTTGTGCTGTCCGGCGACGCGTTGACGCCCGATGCACTGCGCCTGGTGGCGGTCAGTGCCGAGGAGGAGGTAGCGCTGAAATGAAGCCACAGAAAACCCGAAGGGTGCCCCGGGAAGCCGGGATCCTCGCGGTCTGGGTCGTGATAATGATCATATTCTCGTCTCTGTCCGGCCACTTTTTCACTGAGTCGGACGTGTTGAACCTGTTCTTGAACGCGGCTGTCATCATATTGCTGTCGCTGGGCGAGGCCTTCGTCCTCCTGATCGCCGAGATCGACCTGTCGGTCGGCTCGGTCCTGGCACTGAGCGGTGTCGGGATGGCGGAGGCTTTCAACCACGGCTTCACGGCGCCGGGTGCGATATTCGTTGCGATCGCCCTCGGGGGCTTGGTGGGCCTCTTCAATGGGGTGATCGTCGCCTACACGAGGATACCGTCCTTCATAGTCACGTTCGCGTCACTCGGAGTCGCCTCGTCCATACCTCTCGTGATCACACAGGCTGTGCCTATCTACATAAGCGCCCCGTCTTTCAGCTTCATCGGGCAGGACACGATCGGCCCGGTGCCGTTGCCCTTAGTGTTCGTCGCCGTGGTGTTCCTGGTGCTGGCCCTGGTGCTGGCCCGTACCGTGTTCGGGTCGCGGGTGTACGCAGTTGGCGGGAACCGTGAAGCAGCGCGACTGAGCGGCCTGCGGATCCGACGAGTAGTAATATGGTGTTTCCTCCTCAGCGGGTTGGTCGCGGGATTTGCGGGGGCCATTGAGGCTGGCCGGTTGAGCTCGGGGTACCCAACAGCTGGTTCGACAACTGAGTTGTTCGACGCCATTGCTGGTGCGGTGGTCGGGGGGGTGAGCCTTTTCGGGGGCGTGGGGACCATCCTCGGAGCCCTCATCGGTGCTGTGATCGTCGGCACGCTCCAACAGGGCTTGGACGTGCTCAACGTGAGCACGTACTGGCAGCCGCTCGTGGTCGGGGTCGTCATCCTTGTCGGCGTGGCTATAGACAGCGTGCTGCGCGGCGGCGGCCTGGCCGGCGTGGGGGACCTCTTCAGAGGCTGGGTCGCCCTCGGCAAGGGTGGAGCGAGCTCGTCCGGCCGGGGAGGGATCGCGGTCCTGGCTCCCTCCAAGGCCGGCCTGGACGGTCTTGCCGGCCAATCTGGGCCTGTCAGCACCGGGCAGCAGCCCGCTAAGGTGACCGATTAGGAAAGAACGTCCCGTGGCAAAACCGGGCTCGTAGCAGCCCTCGGCAGACGAAGGAATGAGAGGCGCGAGCCACAGGCCAGCGCGGTGCCCAGTGGGCACGTCTGAAGAGGGAAAGGGCTAGGAAGGGATTGGCTAAGACTGTGCCAGTCCTGTGTGGGGTCGACATAGGCACGACCTACATCAAGGCGGTGCTCGTGACCGATGAGGGCACGATCGCGAGCACTTGGAGCGAGCCGACCCCCACGACCGACGATGGCTACGGCCCCTGCCACGACCCCGACGAGATCCTGGCTACGGTCGAAAAGGCCGC